>CAVHZP010000172.1:0-4787 GCA_963640485.1 bacterium
ACACGAAAGGAGGCGCCTATGCGACAGGAAGCCATCGCCATGACCGAAGGGCCATTGGTACGAAACATCATCCGCTTTGCCATCCCCATTGCATTGACCGGGATGCTGCAACAACTTTTCAACTCCGCCGACACCGCGGTGGTGGGGCGCTTCGCTGATGCCCGGGCGCTCGCCGCCGTGGGCATCAATGGCGAACTCATCGCCCTCTTCATCTGCCTCTCCTCGGGGCTGGCCATCGGCAGTAATGTGCTCATTGCCAGCTTTCTGGGAAATAAAAATTTCGTATCCGTCAGCAAAGCGGTGCACACCTCCATCACCCTCTCCCTCCTCCTGGGACTCGCGGGCATGGCCATCGGCCTTGCCATCGCCGATCCGCTCCTCGCCCTCATCGACACGCCGGAGGAGATATTTCCCCTGGCGTTGCAGTACCTGCAACTATATTTCCTGGGCTATCCCTTCCTGCTGCTCTACGACTTTGCGGCGGCGATCCTTCGAAGCCGCGGCGACAGCCAGAGCCCCTTCCTGGCGCTCCTCTTCTCCGGCGTGGTGAATGTGCTCCTGAATCTGATTCTGGTCCTGGGATTTCACATGAGCGTCGCCGGCGTCGCCATCGCCACCGACGTGGCCAGTGCCATCGCCGCGCTCCTTACGGTCTACAAGCTCACCCGCGCAGACGGCGCTTTCCACCTCACCCTGTCCCTCTCGCTGGACAAAACCCTTGCCGGCTCCATCCTTCGCATCGGCGTGCCGGCAGCGCTGCAGGGCGCGGTCTTCTGCTTCGCCAATATTTTTGTGCAAGCCGCCATCAACCAATTCGGCACGGCGGTGGTGGCAGGAAATACGATCGCCATCAATTACGAATACTTCATGTACTACCTCATCGGCGCCTTCGCCCAGGCCGCCACCACCTTCACCAGCCAGAACTTCGGCGCCGGAAATCTCTCCCGCTGCCTGGCCATCTGGAAACACTGCCTGTGGATTTCCATCATCGCCGGACTCCTGGTGGCGCTGCCCTCGGCGCTAGACTACGAGGACGCCGCCGGATTCTTCACCACAGACCCCGCGGTCATCGAAGCCGCCGGCGTGCGCTTCCTCCTCATCGTCCTCTGGGAACCCTTCTGCTGCTTCTTTGAAATCTCCGCCTGCACCATGCGCGGCCTGGGCCACTCCGCCCTCCCGGCCATCTGGACCATCCTGGGCATCTGCTGCCTCCGCATCCTCTGGCTCCTCCTCCTCTTCCCCCACTTCCCAAGAGTGGAGACCATCTATATCGTCTTCCCCCTCTCCTGGGTTGTGACCGCTGTGCTGATGAACGGGAGCTTCTATAAGATTTACAAAAACCTCAGGGATAAGGGATAAGGGATAAGGGATAAGGACGCATTTGACTGTAGCGGGAGATGCGTATAAGCCTTCTTCCCTGAAGAAAGTAGCCGTTAGGCCGGATGATGGAATACAGTAGCGGGATATGCTCTTGGGCATCACCCGCCCTACGGGCACCCTCTTCAAAGAAGAGGGCTTAGCATATGAGACTGCTTCGCCAAACGCGCCTTATCCCTTATCCCCTATCCCTTATCCCTTTTGACACGAAAAAAGAGTGATAAGCAAAATGCTCATCACTCTTTTTCACTTGCACCACAAATTATTTCTTTCCCGGATAAGCCTTGAGGCCTTCGCCCAGGAGGTACATGGCCTTTTTCAGGTCATCGCAGTTCAGCACGTAAGCCAGACGGGCTTCGTCTACGCCTTTGCCTTCTTCTGCATAGAAACCATTGCCCGGAGCGATCATGACGGTTTCGTTATCGATAGCGAAATCCTTCAGCATCCAGATAGCAAATTTTTCTGCATCGTCCACCGGCAGTTTCACCATGACATAGAAAGCGCCCTTCGGGTCAGAGGAAATGACGCCGGGGATAGCTGCGAGGCCTGCAGCGATGGTGTCGCGGCGTTTCTTGTATTCTTCATTGACAGCTTCCAGATAAGACTTCGGTGTGTCATAAAGAGCAGCCGCAGCCACCTGTTCCACTTCCGGCACGCACAGACGAGCCTGGCAGAACTTATTGATCTGCGCCAGGAAATCTTTATTCTTGGAAATCAGACAGCCGATGCGGGCGCCGCAAGCGCTGTAACGTTTCGATACGGAGTCAACAACGATGAGGTTTTCATCCAGATCGGTGTAAGTGCCGAAGCTGGTGTAAGCGCCATCGTAAACGAATTCACGATATACTTCGTCAGCGATGAGAGCCAGGCCGTGCTTCTTCACCAGGCCTGCTACCATATCCATTTCTTCTTTGGTATATACCACGCCGGTCGGGTTCCCCGGGTTCGTGAGGAGCACGATGCGGGTGTGAGCATTGATGTACTGCTCTACCACTTCCGCAGCCGGCAGGCGATAGCCATTCTCTGCCTGGGTCGGTACGGCTCTTACGCGAGCGCCGGAAATCTTGGCAAAGGAATTGTAATTTGCATAGAACGGTTCGAATACGAGGATTTCATCATCCGGATCGCAGAGCGCCAGAGCTGCCAGCTCCAGAGCTTCACTGCCGCCATTGGTGATGAAGATTTCCTTATCGCTGTATTCCATGCCCCATTCTTTATAATACTTCTGAATCTGAGCGATCAGCTTGGGATCCCCCTGGGACGGACCATAGGCAATGACTTTCTTGTCAAACTGGCGGATGGCGTCCATGAACTGCGGCGGTGTTTCGATATCGGGCTGGCCGATATTCAAGTGATAAATCTTCTTCCCCGCCTTCTGCGCTTCCAAAGCATAAGGTCCGAGCTTACGGATCGGAGATGTAGTCAAGCTTAATGCACGCTGTGAAATTTTCATACAAGGCACCTTCCTGTCCACTGGAAACTTTACTCAAAGCTCCCTGATATTTACTTTATGCAACCATGCATGCACCTATTATATAACGATTTTCCGAATCCGTCATCAAAAAAGATGATACTCGGTCATATATTTTTTGTATAAGACAGCGATGAGATGGGCTGGAGATTTCGTAGTCGGTAGTCGGTGGTCGGTAGTCGGGGCGGTAAGCATGCTCGACGCTATCGGTTTAGTAATCAGTAATCAGTAATCAGTGGTCAGGGCGCGTTTGACTGCACAGGCAAATGCGCCAAGCCCTCTTCTTTGAAGAGGATGCCCGTAGGGCGGGTGATGCCTTTGAACGTGAGGAAGGAGGAGTGCATGTTTTTCCTAAAATGGCACAGAAAAAGAGCTCATCTTTCGATGAGCTCTTTCATTTGGCGGAGAGAGGGGGATTCGAACCCCCGTGACGGTATTCGCCGTCAACATGATTTCCAATCATGCACCTTCAACCACTCGGACACCTCTCCATGATTGTTCCCTGACCTATCGGTCAGCGCCTTATTGATTTGTATCAGTGGTTGACTGACTTATGTATTATAGCAAGCAGGTGCTGAAGTGTCAAGCACTTTTTTGAAATATTTTTTTGAGAACAAGGGATAAGGGATCGGGGATAAGGGATAAGGCGCATTTTGCGAAGCAGTCCCATGTGCCATGCCCTCTTCTTTGAAGAGGGTGCCCGTAGGGCGGGTGATGCCAAAGAGCGTATTCCGCTACTGCATCCCATCATCCGGCCTAACGGCCACCTTCTTCTAAGAAGAAGGCATATGCATGGCTCCCGCTACAGTCAAATGCGCCTTATCCCCTATCCCTTATCCCCTATCCCTTATCCCTTATCCATTATTCCCTTCACACCTGGAACATCTCCCTGATTTCTTCCCTCTCCCCCGTGATTCCCAGGACGATGGTGAGGAGGAGTCTGGCCTTCCAGGCAGAGAGAGTGCCGCCGAGGATGAGGCCGCTGTCTTTCATGGAGAGGGCGCTGCCGTCGTAGCTGTATTCTTCCATGACGCTGCCGGAGGGGACGCGGGTGGTGAGGACGATGGGAAATCCTTTTTCCATGAGCTTCACCATTTCCGCTTTGCACTTGGGCGGTACGTTGCCGCAGCCCAGGGCGTCTACTACGAGGGCGCGGGCGCCGGATTTCTCTGCGGCGGCGATGATGTCTCCTTCCATGCCGGACCAGCAGGTGACCATCCACACATTCGGCTCGATGCAGTCGGGATGGTAGCGCTTGTGACCCATGGGGCGGCGGCCGTAGATGATTTCGTGGCTGTAGACCGTGCCCAGGGGGCCGTAGTTCAGGTCGCGGAAGGTGTCGGGGTTGGTGGTGTGGAATTTCGTCACGTCATAAGCGGCGTAAATCCGATCCTGCAGGCACACCAGGACGCCCATGCCGGCGGACTTTTCCTCTGCGGCCACGCGGACGGCGGAGAGAATATTCTCCGGGCCATCGGCAGAGAGCTCCGAAGCGCCCCGCATGGCGCCGGTGACGCAGACAGGCTTTTCCGTGCGAAGGGTCATGTCCAGGAAGAACGCCGTCTCCTCCAGGCTATCGGTGCCGTGAGTTACCACGAAGCCATCGGCCTTCTCAGAGAGGCTGTCGATGAGCCGGGAAAGCTCAAACATTCTCTCCGCGTCCATCCAGCCGCTGGGGATATTGGAAAATTCCACCACTTCCACATCGGCTACAGAGGAAAGCCCCGGCACGGCCGCCGCCAGGTCTTCGCCGGACACAGCGGGCACCAGGCCGCCGGTCTTCGGGTCTTTCTTCATGGCGATGGTGCCGCCGGTGGTGATGACGATGATTTTTTTCATGTTTGTTCTCCTTTTTACGATAGTGGTTTAGGGATAAGGGATAAGGGATAGGGGATAAGACGCGTTTAGCGAAACAGTCTCATTCGCCAAGCCCTCTTCC
>CAVHZP010000173.1:0-4753 GCA_963640485.1 bacterium
TGTTCGTAGTATAATAATGAGAAAGAATCAAAAGGAGGCGACTTATGAGGAAATATTTTTTCTTTGATATCGATGGCACATTGACTACGCCGCTCACCGCGGATTATCCTGACAGCACGAGAGAAGCCATCCGTCTGCTCCAGAAGGCGGGACATTTCGTTTCCATCGCCACCGGGCGCTTGCAATCTGACGCCTGGCAAGTGGCTACGGAGCTGGGCATCACGGCCGCGGTTTCTGATGGGGGAAATGCAGTCACCATAGATGGCCGCCTGCTCTATCACGAAGGGCTGCCCTTAGAGGACTGCTTTGCCATGCTTTCGTCTACAGATTTGGAAAAGCACCCCTGGGCGCTGGCTCCTGAAAATAGAAAGTTCCGTATCGGTCCCTCGCCTCTCTACCTGGACAAAGTAAAAGATCGCTATTATGAAACCCAAATCGATAAGGACTTTGATTTCCGAGCGGTTTCTCAAATTTATAAAATCTTCGTTGCCTGCACGAAAGCGGAGAAAGAAGACATTCCCCTGGGGACTCTGCCTCATGTGTGGTTCAGCGCTGACACCATGCTCATCGAGCCGGTGCATAAAGAGCGGGGCATCGAAGAATTGCAGAAACGTTTTTCTATTCCGGATGAGGACATCGTGGTCTTTGGTGACGGCATGAATGACCGTAGTATGTTCAAAGAAGAATGGATGACCATTGCCATGGGCAACGCCAAGCCACAGTTGAAAGAAAAAGCGAAATACATCACCACCCGCGCCGATGAAGATGGGATTTATAATGCATGCAAGCATTTCGGCTGGATTGAATGAAATAGCGCTGGTGGTTTAGTAATCAGTAATCAGTGGGCGGTAATCGGTAATCGGTAGTCGGTAGTCGGTTCGCATTTGACGACTGTCGCACAAAACGAAGAAGCCTTTTTTTCGCGCCGAAAGCATTCTCTTTTTCCAAAATAAAAACGCACGACTAACAGTAGTCATGCGTTTTTTATTTTTTATTTGGGTGAAAAGGATACGACCGGAAGTGGTTTTCAGCTTTTGAGAGATAACCATCAAATGCGTCTCGACCACCGACCACCGACTACCGACTACCGATTACCGACTACAAAAACACTAGCGTGCTTTTTCCCGATTCCCAAACCAGATCCCCGTGAGGATCAAAATCATGCCGCTAAACTGGAGCAGGGTGATGGATTCGCCCAGGAGGAGAAGGGAGAAGAAGAGGGCGGCGGGGAGTTCGGAGGCAGCGAGGAGGCTGCCGAGGCCCGGGGAGATGTGGGGCATGCCGATGCCCAGGAGCAGCGGCGGGAGAAATACGCCGAAGAAGGTGAGCGGCGCGCCGTAGGGGAGAATGTCTATGAGATGCTCGGGAGCTGTGAGGAAAGTGGGCGGCAGGAAGAGGCAGGCACAGAAGAGGGCACCGGTGACCATGAGGCTGCTCTTGGTGATGGGTGGGATGTCTTTCCCCAGGCGGTTCAGGCAAGTGATTTCCGTGGTGTAGCAGAGAGCGGCGCCAAAGCCCCAGAGCATGCCGATTTCAAATGTGAAGGGCTTGTCATTTCCAATGGCGCCAGCCGCAAGGACGGTGCCTACGAGGACGATGGCAACCGATATGATGCGACGGCGACGGGGAAGCTCTCGTTTCAAAATGGATTCCACGAAACTGCCCAGCCATATGGATTGGAAAAGAAAGATCACCGCCAGAGACGCGGGGAGCGTTTCCAGAGCGATGTTGTAGAGCAGCGTGGTGCCTGCCATGGGGATGCCGAGAAGCAGGAAAGACAGCGTGGTCTTCCTATCCGGCAGGCGGCGAATGCGAAGCAGCCAGCCGCTCCAGAGAATGACGAAGCCGAAGAGATACTGCACGGCGGATACGTCGTTCACCGTAAATCCCGCGCGGTAGGAGAGTTTGACTAAGGTGGAAATGATGCCATAAGAAGCGCCGGCCCCAAAGACCAGGGCGGCGTACAGGGTGTGATGCATGGTGAGACTCCTTTTTTGTTTGCTGATTGTCATTATAACATAGGTTTCCGGCAATTAACGCTATCGGTTTTGTAGTCAGTAATTAGTAAGCAGTAGTCAGGAACTGGAGGCAGCTGGAGGCAATGACGGGCGCGAGAATTGGAGGTATGGTGGTCAGTGATCAGTAGTCAGTGGTCAGTAATCACTGATTACTAAACCGATAGCGGTGTTCCCCTATGTATGAACGGGCGAGAGCTGCGTCCTGATTACTGACCACTGACCACTGATTACTACACTCCAATTGTCTACGCCGCGCAAAACTACAATTGACAATACCCTTATTTCCTTATACAATGGGTTTGACTATAAAGAGATAGATTTGGTATTATGAAGTATCATTGTTACCTATCTTAGTAAGAATAGAGAGGCATTATGGCAGAGGATATAAAGACGGAGCGGGAAGTGCTTTTCGACATCCGTCATTTGACGCATAGTTTTGAAACGGAAGACGGGAAGAGTTTCAAGGCGCTCGACGATGTGACTTGCACCATTGAGAAGGGGTCTTTCACCGCCATCATTGGCACCAATGGCAGCGGGAAATCCACGTTGGCGCGGCATTTGAACGCGCTGTATCTTCCCACGGAAGGGGAAATCCTGGTGGATGGCATGTCCACGTCGGATATGAATCACATCTGGGATATTCGCCAGAAGGTGGGCATGGTTTTCCAGAACCCTGATAACCAGCTGGTGGCTGCCATTGTAGAGGAAGACGTGGCGTTTGGCCCGGAAAATCTGGGCGTGCCGCCTGATGAAATCCGGAAGCGCGTGGATTTCGCCTTGGAGAAAGTGGGCATGTCCGAGTATCGCAGCCATTCGCCTGCGATGCTGTCTGGCGGGCAGAAGCAGCGTATCGCTATCGCCGGCATTCTGGCGATGTACCCGGACTGCATTGTCCTGGACGAACCGACGGCGATGCTGGATCCTTTGGGCCGCAAGGAGGTCATGGATACGATTCACGAACTGAATCGCACGGAAGGGATTACCATCGTCCTCATCACCCATTTCATGGAAGAAGCGGTGACGGCGGACCATGTACTGGTGGTGGATAAGACGAAGCTGCAGATGCAGGGCAGCGCCAGGGAGGTTTTCTCCCAGGCGGACAAGCTGACTGCTATGGGGCTCGATGTACCGGTGGCTGCGGATATTGCCCACGGCCTGCGGGGGAGTGGATACTCCATTCCTGAAGATTGCATGACTGATGAGGAGCTGGGAGAAGCACTATGTCCATACGCGTCGAAGATATAAGTTATATATATGGTAAGGGCTCGCCCATGGAAAAGGTGGCCCTTGACCACGTGGATCTTACCATTGAGCCGGGGGAATTTATCGGCATCATCGGCCACACGGGAAGCGGGAAATCGACGCTCATTCAGCACCTGAATGGCCTCGTCCACCCCACCAGCGGCAAAGTGACCATCGATGGCGTGGATTTGGCGGAGAAATCCAAGGTCGCTGTGGCGAAGCGTCACTCGGTGGGCATGGTGTTCCAGTATCCGGAGCACCAGCTTTTCGAAGAAACCGTAGAGAAGGATATCGCCTTTGGCCCTATGAATCTGGGCTGTGACGAAGAGGAAACGGAGAAGCGCGTGAAAAGCGCTATGAAATTTGCAGGGCTGGACTATGACACCTTTGCGGGCCGCTCGCCGTTCCGCCTGTCCGGCGGGCAGCAGCGCCGCGTGGCTATTGCCGGCGTCATTGCTATGCATCCCGATTTCCTGATCCTCGATGAACCGTCGGCAGGGCTTGACCCCATCGGCCGGCGGGAAATTTTCTCCCGCATCCAGAATTGGTACAAGAAAGGCATGTTCTCAGTTATCCTGGTTTCTCATAACATGGATGACATCGCCCGCCTGGCCACCCGCCTTCTGGTGATGCACAAGGGCCACCTGGTGCTGGACGGCGAGCCTATGGATATTTTCCTTCATCACAGAGAAGAGCTGCGGGAATGTGGCGTCGATGCGCCGCCGCTGACCCAGACGTTGCTGTATCTGAAAGAAAAGGGCATCCCGGTGCCGGAGGATGCGAAGACCACGGCAGAGGCCGTAGAAAAAATGGTAGCTATGCTGGGAGGTAAGAAACATGCTAACTGATATGACTCTCGGCCAGTACTACCCCGGCGACTCCTTCCTTCACCGGATGGACCCGCGGGCGAAGATTCTCTGCACCATGATTTTCATTGTGGCTATTTTCCTTGCCAATAATATGTGGTCCTACCTCCTGGTAACGGCGTTCACGCTGGGGAGCATTTCCATTTCCGGCGTGCCTATGAAAATGGTGTGGAAATCCGTGAAACCACTGTGGGTGATTCTGGTCTTCACCATGATGATCCATATCTTCACCACCCCGGGGACGGAAGTTTTTTCCTGGAAATTTGTCCATGTCAGCGAGGAGGGGCTGAGAAATGGCGTCATCATGACGTTGCGCCTGGTATTCCTCATCGCTTTTTCTTCGCTTTTGACCTATACCACCAGCCCCATCGTCTTGACTGACGGCATCGAAGCACTGCTCATGCCCTTCCGCCGCTTCGGCGTGCCGGCCCATGAGCTGGCGATGATGATGACCATCGCGCTCCGCTTCATTCCGACCCTTTTGGAAGAAACGGACCGCATCATGAAAGCCCAGTCCTCTCGCGGCGCGGACTTCGTGAATGGCAACCTGTGGCAGCGGGCAAAAAATATGATTCCCCTCCTGGTGCCACTCTTCATCTCTGCGTTCCGTAGAGCCGATGACCTGGC
>CAVHZP010000174.1:0-4710 GCA_963640485.1 bacterium
TATTGGGCGGCCCCTTCTCCAAGGGGCGACTCAAGTAGGGTTAGAGTCACCTATCACCCTAACCGCCAGCATACCCGCTGCCACTGGCGCTAAATGCGAACCGACTACCGACTACCGACTACTGACCACAAAATCGACAGCGGCAAATATCCCCTTTTTCAAAATTCGCGGCGCTTTTTAGTTTGTGCTCCGCACCACCACTCCACTCTTCACACTCCAAACTTCATTTCTAACTCCTCACTCCTAACTTCCACATCGCCCCCGCCGCCTGAATCGCGAAGAGGAACGCGATGAAATAGAAGATCGCCACCAGACCGGCATGCTGGCCGATGAAGCCCAGGAACGCCGGTCCCAGGAGCACGCCGGTGTAGCCCATGGAGTTGAAGGCAGTCACCGCGGTGTCCAGGGGCATGTCCTCCTGTTTCGCCAGGAGGGAGCAGAGGGCGGGAACGATGTTGGCGGCGCCAATGCCAATCATAGCAAAGAAGACGAGGGCTATGGTCATATTTCCTGCAAAGTCCACGCCCAGGAATCCGATGGCTGTGATGAGCGCACCGAAGAGAATCCCATTTCTTTCCCCAATGGCCCCGATGAGCCGGTCACCCAGGAGGCGGAGCACCAGCATGGCGCCGGAGAAGACGGTGAAGCCCAGACTGGCCTCAGAGAACGCCGCGCCCTTCTCCGCCGTCAGGATAACGCCGGACCAGTCCATCACCGCGCCCTCGGCGAGATAGGAAATGAATGCCATCACCCCCAGGAGCACCACGATGCCCTTGGGCACCGCAAAGAGGGAATGTTTCTCCGGTTCGCCGTGGAAGGGAAGGAGATGCGGGAAGAAAATCAGCACCAAGAGAATGAGGAGCCCGTCATGAAGCCAGGCGATGTAAGTGAGCGGGACGCCTGCGTAAGCCAGGAGCGAGAAGAGCCCCGCGCCCGCCAGATTGCCGATGCTGTAGCAGGCATTGGTGACAGACATGATGCGATTGCCCGATTCTTTTTCCAGTACCATGGCGTTGAGATTCATAGACACATCGGTGATACCGAAGCCGGCGCCGAAAATGAAAAGCGCCACGCCATAGCACCAGGCGTTCGGCAAAAGCGGCAGGATCGCCAGGATCCCCATGAGCATCACCGACGACAGCCGCAGCGCCCCGCGGCAGCCCAGGTGTTTGATGAAAATCCCATTGAATGGCATGATGAGAAACGCCGCAAACCCCAGGCACAAGAGCACCAGCCCCAGTAAATCCGGTGCCAGCCCCAGTTTCTCTTTCACGTAGGGAATCATAGGCGCCCAGGTGGCGATGGCAAAGCCGCTCATGAAATAAGCGCCACGCACCGCCCAGAGCGCCTTGTTCCAGTTGGGAATTAAAGTGGTCGATGGCATAAAAACCTCCTGTTATACGTTTGATGCTAAATCGAGTCAGGGATAAGGGATAAGGGATAGGGGATAAGGGATAGGGGATAAGGGATAGGGGATAAGGGATAAGGACGTGCTTACCTGCTTCCTCACATAAGCCCTCTTCTTTGAAGAGGGTGCCCGTAGGGCGGGTGATGCCGTCGAAGATGAGGCGTGGTGATGCACCCCATCAAATGATATGGCGGCGCGAGTTTTAGAAATAATAGCACAATACGGAACCTGCCCGCGCCTTGAAAATCCCCTTTTCTTGTGAGATGATAGCATCATAAACTATGGGGTAAGACCATAGTCAAGAGGGAAATGAAAGAGATAGGGGATAAGGGATAAGGGATAGGGGATAGGGGCACGTTTACCGCAATGTAACCCCCTTCCTATGGAAGGGGGAGGGCCCGAAGGGCGGGGTCTAAGATGGCGAAGCCCTTCCTATCAAGCCCTCTTCTTTGAAGAGGGTGCCCGAAGGGCGGGTGATGGCCTTACGCAAGACGTCAGACCGCGCGCCCCGATTTCAAACTCGCGGCGCTTCTTAATTTGTGCGCCGCACAACACCTTGACCCCGGAACCTTTTCCATGGGAGACCGGAAGTATTGCCATGTATGAATAGCGAAAAATGCGCCCTTATCCCCTATCCCCTATCCCTTATCCCCTATCCCGTATCCAATGAAAGGAACCCCATGCCCACCAACTACCTTTCCACCGGCGAATTTGCCAAAGCCTGCGGCATCACCAAGGACACCCTGTTTCACTATGACCGCATCGGACTTTTGAAACCCGCGCGGGTGCTTGGCAACGGCTACCGCTACTACTCACCGCGGCAGATTTTAGAAATCGGCCTCATCCAGACCATGCAGACCGCCGACTGCAGCCTGACCGAAATCGCTTCCTACATGGCCCAGCAGAGCCCCACCCAGTATTTGGAAATCCTGGAAGAGAAAGAACGGCTCCTTTCGCAAAAAATCCAGCAGCTCCGCATGAACCGCCACCTTCTCTCCGAAGCGGCGCGGACCACCCGGGAAGCCATGAACGCCGTCTACGAAGAGCCCTTCCTCCACGAAGCGCCGAAGATTTCCCTTCTCGCCAGCCCCCTGGCGCCGGAAGGCGGCGAAAAGGAAAATCTCATCCTCACCGCCAAACACTACGCCTACTGCACCGCAAAGAAGCTCCCTATCAGCTGGCCCACGGGCTGCATCATTTTGCAGGAGCATTTGGAAAATCATATTTTCCATAAGCCCGACTTCTGCTTCGACACCCTCCACGGCGCCTGCCGCGACAGCCGCGTCCACGTAAAGAAAGCCGGCCTCTACCTCTCGCTGTATCACAAAGGCAGCTACAGCACCCTTCCCGCGGTGTACGAATCCCTTTTCGCTTACATGAAATCCCACCACCTCACCCTCGCCGGCCCGTCCTACGAGCAAGAGCTCATCAACTTCTTCGCCGAGCCCAATAGCCACCGGTATGTGATACGGATCGATATGGCCGTAAGCAAGCGGGAGTGACGCTATCGATTTTAGTAGTCGGTGGTCGGTAGTCGGTAGTCGGTTCGCATTTGTCTGCTTCCCCATCGTGGCCGTGAACCGTTCACCGTGTAACCGTAGTCCGCGCACGTTTACGCTTGCGGGGGATGGAGCAGTATACGGCTACTGCGCAAACGGTTCTCCCCCCCTATGTCCTGCTATCGTCAAATGAGCCGGTAAACGGTTCGCGGCTACGATGGAGACGCAGGCACGCGCGAACCGACTACTGACTACTGACTACTGACTACGATTACACGGTAACCAGTTCACGGCTACGATGAGGAAGCAGGCACGCGCGAACCGACTACCGACTACCGACCACCAAAAACCGCAGAGCATGACGCTCTGCGGTTTTTGATTGTCTTATTTCCCTACGGTCTCATAGGTTTCCTTAGGCGATACTTCGCCGAAGCGGAGAGATGCGGTTTCGCCCTCGTCCTCTTCTTTCTCCCGTCCGTCTTTCCCCAGGTAGTCTCTGCCGTAGAGGCTCCGGTTCATGGCGGAGTAAGCGGTCTCGCCATTGGGATCGCCGTTGATCGGGATGCCGTCGTCCACGCGGCTCATGGGGTGGTCGCTGTCGATGCCGTAGCCATTCAGATGGATACGGGAAATCCATTCCGCCATGTCGGTCCGCGGGTTCTTGCGGAGTTCGAAGCGGATGAGGCTGTTCTGCATGGTGCTGTCGCCGCCGAGTGCCGTATCTTCGATGCCCAGGTGATCCTTGCCGGTGAAACGGAGGGTCTCGATGCGGCTGTCCTTCACCACCACGGTGCCATCCGATGTGGTGTGGAGGCCGGCGTAGTGAGACTGGCTCTCGCCGTCGCTGCCGTGAATGATCACGTGGAGCTTGTCCGCGCTGCTCTGGAGGTCATCGATGCCCAGGTTGTCGGCGTTGATGGTGATGCTATCCGCGCCGGTCGAGAGAGTATCCACTTCCACGTTCTTCCCGGTCATGGTGAGACGCTTGTCCACCGAGAGAACGGCGCTGCCTTTCTTCGAAACATCGAAGGTGCTCGGCGTCGCGTCAGCCAGGTAGAGGCTGCCTGCTTCGCCGGCGCCGCTCACTTTTCCGGCGGGCTCGCTGGTGTCTACGCCGTCCAGTTTTTCTACCGGTTCGCGGGAAGTGATGAGGATGTCTTCCCCGGCTTCCATGGTGGCCTCACCGGTATGGATGGCGGCGCTCTCGCCGTCATGGGTCTCCGCTTTGATGGATCCACCGGCCTTCATGGTAAGGGTCACGGAGTCCGAGCGGTTCACGATGATATCTTTACCGGAATTCATCTGCAAGGTATGGGAAATCTGCGAATCCCATACCTTCATGGTATCTTCGGAGGTGAGATCTGCATCCTGCGCCGTGAGGCTGTCCACGTCCATGGTGCTCTTGGAAATCAAGGTGACCCGGCCCTTGCCTTCCTCTTTGCTTTCCGCTTTCACGGTGCCCATGGTCATAGCGCCGCCGGAGGTGCCATAGATATTTCCGCCTTTGGAAATCAGGCTCTCCACCTGCATGGCATCGCCGCTGGTGAGGGTGGCGTTCTCATTCGCCGTGATGGACTCTGCGGTGAGACTTCCCTTCTTGGCTTCCAGGACTGCATGCTCGCCACTGGTGAGTGTGCCGATGGATATATCATTTCCTGCATGCATCACCGTACTGCCGTGAACCGTTTCGGTGCTGCCGGTCTCGATATTATGGGACGCATCGATGGAGAGAACATTTTCTACCACCGCCACGTCCACTTTCGCATCGCCGCCGGTGACATCGATGTCCCCTTCGCCGGCGTA
>CAVHZP010000175.1:0-4664 GCA_963640485.1 bacterium
AAAAAACTCCCGCCCCAAGGGACGAGAGAATCGTGTTACCACCCAATTTCATTTCTGCGTCGCCGCAGAAACCTTTGTAGGTACGATGGTTTCCCATGATACCGCATCTCTGTAACGGGAGATCCCGGGCTGCTTCATCATTCGGCATACCAGGCTCAGAGGCCATCTTCCATGAAATATCCTGTGCTCCCTCTCACCGGCCGGAGCTCTCTTTACCAGTATCCTTCACGTACTCTTCTCTTCACTGCCTATGTGAAATTACTAGTAATATAGCACGGATGGAGGGGGAAAGTCAAGGAAATGCCCGCGGGACGCTATTGGTTTAGTAGTCAGTAATCAGTGGTCAGTAATCACTGACTACAAAACCGATAGCGCTTCTTACCCCTCTTTTACCGCTTCCTCCGCAATCTCCTCATTTCTCCGGTCCACCATGAAGGGGAGGCGATAGAGGTCGGTGAGCATCCACAGGAAGCAGCCGCCCAGGGTGAGGAGGTAGAGGAGATTCCGTTTCGGCTGGCCCAGGTAGAAATAGTGGAGCCCCACGAGCCACAGGAGCGTGGCGAGCCACAGCTTTCGCTTGCGCTTCGGGAGCACGCGGAAGAGGTGGCGCTCGGCGTCATAGGGGAGGGCGCAAATCCAGTAGGGGAAGCCCTCCTGGTATTTATAGAGGAGCGTGGCAGTTTTCTCGTAGACCCGGTGGATGTCCTGCACCCGCTCGACGGGATCCGTTTTCTTTCTGGAGGTGGAAATCTCATTTTCATACGCCTCAGGATCCTCGATGTGCCGCACCGCTTCTTCTTCGTAGGGCAGGAGGTCCAGGGTGGCGTTGGTGAAAAAGGTGTCGATATAGTCCAGGTAAATCTGATCCATCAAAGGCGTGAGCTCGCTGATATTGGTGGTGATCACCAGGTCATCGCCTATGAATTCGTGGAGTTTTTCAAGGATTTCCTTGCGCTTTGGTGTATCCATCTCATGGAAATCGGTGCAGCAAAAGCTGCTGACCTCCTTCCCCTCCCGCACCCGCAGGGCGCCGATGGCGTAAAGGGTGACGTCGGGCATAGAGCCCTCCCGGATGACACAGAGGGCGGTGTAATTCTCCACCTTTCGACGAAGCTGGTTCATGGAATGGCCTCCTTTTTATGAAATGTGGTGGACGCTGTTGGTTTAGTGATCAGGACGCGATGAATGTCTTTCCCGCATAGCGGTTACATGGATATGTGGGGATAGCGGGAAATGTGGCCTGACTACTAATTACTAATTACTAACCTCTATCTCTTCACTTCCCCCAATTCCTTCAGCGCTTCCGCGTTTCTTGACGCCGAGAGGATATAGAGGAAATCGCCGGCTCTCAGACGGGTGTCCGGGTCGGGAATCCTGCTTTTGCCCTGGCGTTTGATTTCCACCACCACCGTTTCTTTCATGGTGGGGATTTCCTGAATGGTATGATTCTCCAAAGCGGAGCCGCTGGCGATGGGGACTTCGATGATGTTCTTTTCCTCTTCCGATTTCCTGTCCGGCGAAGCGGCGAGGGATTTCTTCAAGAGTGCGTCATAAATGGGCTGGCCTTTCAGGAGCTCCGCGATGATGTAAGCGATGGCGGAGGCGAAGGTGAGAGCCATGAGATGATTGAAATCGCCGGTCATTTCCAGAATCAAGAGCGTGCCGGTGATGGGGGAACGGACGCTGGCGGAGAAGAGGGCCACCATGCCGATGATCACCATGGCCGGCGTGTAGACTGCAGGGAGCCAGCCGGCGGTGACCAGGAGATTCGCCGCCACGGCGCCCAGGAGCGCGCCATTCACCAGAAGGGGCAGGAAGAAACCGCCCGGGGCGCTGCAGCCGTAGCTGATCAGTGTGAAAAGATATTTCCCTGCCAAAAGAACGAGGAGAAACGACAACGGATAGCGGTAAATCGCCAGCTGATCCACCAGCCTGTTGCCGCCGCCCAGGACCTGAGGCAGCACGAAGCCCAGGACCCCGGCGCAGAGAAGGGCGAAGGCCAGCTTCATCCACTGATTTCTAAAAATCTTCGGATGGTAAAAGGCGCCGATGTGGAGAAGGCCGTAGTTAAAGACGATACCCGCGAAGCCGGAAACAATAGCCACCACCGCCACGCAGCCCAGGTACTCCGGCGGCAGCGGCACCAGCCCCACGAAGGTGAAGGTCGTCGCATTTCCGAAAAGCAAATGGGTCACGATGGTGGCTGTGATGGCAGACGTCATGGTGGGGAGCAGCACCGCGCCGGAAAAATTGCGGTGGAGCTCTTCTAAGGCGAACATCATGCCCGCCAGCGGCGCATTGAATGCCGCCGCCAGCCCCGCGCTGGCGCCGCTGGTGATGAGGTAGCGCTCCTCCATGCGCGTACGCCCGAGCATGCGGGAAAATCCCTGTCCTGCCACCGCGCCGATCTGGATCGACGGCCCCTCGCGGCCCAGGGAAAGCCCGGCACCGATGCCGATGGCACCGGAAATAATTTTCACCCACAGGATCCGGAGCCACTTCATTCGCATGAGCCCCAGGATCACGCCCTTCACCTGCGGGATCCCGGACCCCTGCGCCATAGGCGCGTAGCGGACCATGGCGTAAATCAGCGTCGCGATGAGAAGCAGCAGCGCCCCGTAGAGAAGGAGCGTGGAAATCGAGCCATTCGTCCATGCCGGGATGAGATAGGCATTATATAAGTAGATGCGGAGACTTTCGGACTCATTCAAAAGGTACCGGAAGAGGGAAATCGAAAGCCCTCCGGCGATACCCACAAAAATCCCTTCCACAAAAAGCCGCAGTCGAAACTGGTGCCAGTGATCCAGCGCCATGTACGTCTCAAAGAGCTGCCTATTGAATGTGGTATTGTTTTTATCGTTGGAATTCATAAGGCACCTCATTAGAAAAAGGGATAGGGGATAAGGGATAGGGGATAAGGCGCGTTTGACGGTATCGGGAGAAGCGAATATGCCTTCTTCTCTGAAGAAGGTGGCCGTTAGGCCGGATGATGGGAAGAGGTGCTTTGCATCACCCGCCCTACGGGCACCCTCTTCAGAGAAGATGGCTTATCGCATTTGACTGTGTAGTTAAATGTGCCTTATCCCTTATCCCTTATCCCTAAATATCTAAATCCCTTAAATTTCCACCTGGTACGTCAGTACCGCATCGATGGCGGAGATGGCGTTTTCCCAGGATGTAATGGTTTCTTTGATTTCGTGTTCATAGAACTCATCATCGATATATTTCAGATTGATCTTCACATTGAGAATCGACGCACGGATGCAGGCGATGGCCAGTTGGGCTGCCATGATGGCATCGCTGATGGCGTTTTTATTTCCGTGAAGCAGAAGCTCCGTGAAGCTCGGGAGCAGGTCTACCATGGTTTGCGCCATCTGCTGAGGCACTTCGATGGCTTTCTGGAACGCTTCGAGCTGCTTCTCCTGCCGCTCTTCCATGGGGAGCAGGCGGATCGCCCGGAGCGTGGCCATGAGCTCCGTGAAAGCCTTCGCGTCCTCGTCCATGAGATCTAAGAAAATGGAGCGGGCCATCTGGAAGAGCGGGATATAGCCATTTGCCTTCTCGTGGAAATCGGCGTAATTCTTATTGGACGCCGTCAAGTGGCACACCATCTCCGCCAATGCGCAAGCCTGGCCGCCCACCAGTCCCGCCGCTGCGCCGCCACCGGGCGCCGGCGTTGCACTGCCCAGATTTTCCAAAAATCCATCCAACGTATCCTGTCTGAAAGCTTTCTTATCCATGTGATTCACCTCAAAAGAAATATGCAGTTTCAAAGGGCTTGTGGTTTTGTAGTCGGTAGTCAGTAGCCGGGACTTGCTCCCGCTACAACTAAAAACGCATCGACTACCGACGACCAAATCCCTTTTAAATAAATAAGCACTGATCGGGAATCTGATCAGGAAATGAGAAAACAGATTCGGCATTGAATCAGTGCTTGTTGGCTGATTCCATTATACAACATGGGAGGGGAAATGGGGGAGGGAAATTGAATGGGTGCGGGATTAGCGCTGTCGATTTAGTAATCAGTAATTAGTGATCAGTGATCAGTACGCGAGTAGCGCCTTTCTCACATAGAGATTGTACCGATATGTATGAATAGCGGAAAATGCGTCCTGACCACTGACCACTGACCACTGACCATTGATTACTGATTACTAACCCGATAGCGTGCTCTCATCCCTTCGACTGCGCTCATATTTTCGCCACTCCTAAACATTAAACGAAATACAGCTTGAAAATTAGTATTTTCATATGATATACTAACCCTAACATTAAAGTCCCGATGGGTCTATGGTTAAGAAAAAGGACAGCAGAGGAAACACGGTCACTCGCGCGACGAATTTTTCAGCGCCGTAGAAAAGGGCAGCAAGCTTTGAGGAATCGGAGAAAAGAGGAATTTGAGTTTCTAAGAAATCCATCTATTTCCAAAAGAGAGTAGAAATGAGTCAATTCTGAGAGAATTTATAATTCTCCTGCGGATTCGTAGAAATCACTTTCCCCACTCCTTCCTCCTGTCGTATTTCTAAGGAGCGATTTATAAATGAAAAAAATCCTCGCACTGGCTGCTGTAGCAGCACTCACCGCTGGCGTATCCGCTTACGCTGCAAACCCATTCTCTGATGTATCTTCCGATGACTGGGCTTACCAGGCAGTTTCCGACCTGT
>CAVHZP010000176.1:0-4594 GCA_963640485.1 bacterium
GGAAAAGACGAAAGCAGAGAAGAAGGCGGTAGTCAAAGAGAAGAAGCGGTAAGTGAGGATACCGCTGGTGCAAACATGTCGCTGCGGCTTCTAGCTGCTAGTCGGCTAGAGGAACATAGAGATGAGTGCAAAGTGCGTCCCGCGATGAACGGAAGCGGGATTTGCTTTGCAATTTTTACCCCCTTCCTCTGGAAGGGGGAGGGCCCGAAGGGCGGGGGTTGGTTGCCACTATGTATAGCGATAACAGCACTGGCGGGGGGCTATGTGCGCATAGCGTGTAGCGGTGAGCCTGTCGCACTAGCCGACTAGGGAACCGCTGATTAAATCGTTGCCTGAAATCATTCTAGAATTTTTATGCAAGACGAGGAAAAGTAATCCGAGAATAGTGAGCTATTTGAGGATTGCTTTGACGAAGTATTGTATAAAAATTCGTATGATTTCTGGCTCTTCGATTTAATCAGCGTTTCCCTAGCAGCCAGCAGCTAGCAGCTAGAAGCTTCATTGATATGTACGCACTAGCCTATTATTTCAAAACAAGGAGTCAATATGGGAAAGTACCGTCTAAGGTCGAAATCGGCTGGCTCGGTGATTACGCTCTTGGAGGTGGACACCGAAGCCCGGGCCTGGTATATCAAGGCAGAGCATCGGGAGTCTGCCATCCGCGCGTTGAAGGACATGGGAGACGCGCTTCTTTGCGTGGAGTCCATTTTCATCAATGGCGATGATGTGACCGCTGAAGTGTGCCCGGTCCTGCCTTCCATAGGAATGGATATGGGACCTTCGGACCTGCCGCCTTTTGATGTGCCACTCCCGGAGGAGCCCATGGAGAGTTTCTCCATTGCACCCATGCCGGAGATTCCCGTGATGCCTACGGCAGAGGATATCGCGGCTTTTAGCGTGCCCGATAGCGCTATGCCCATGGAAGAGCCGCCGCGGCCTGCTATTTCTATGCCCCAGGGGCTCCCTTCCTTGGAAAGTGTGCTTCCTAAGAGCGCCTTCGTAGCACCGCCGAAGGACGCGGGGAAGAAGGGCGCCGTCGATGGCATGTACCTGGGGAAGAAGCACATCACCGGTGACCCCATCGACATCCGCACGGTGAATAGCGAAAAAGATGGCGTTATCTTCGTGGGCACCGTCATCAGCTGCGAAGTCCGGGAGCTCAGAAGCAAGAAGAAGTTGCTCCTTATGAATCTGGCGGACGAGACCAATGGCATTCCCTGTAAGAAATTTTTCGACAAACCCGAAGAGGCCGGTGCCGTAGAGTCGTTGAAGCCCGGCACTACGGTGAAAGTGCGGGGTAATGTGCGGCTGGATAAATACTCCGGCGGCCTGGTGCTGGAACTTGCGCAGATGGAAAAAGGCGAGACCGTGAAGATCGACCACGAGGACAATCACCCGACGCCTCGCGTGGAGCTCCACCTTCACACGAAGATGAGCCTCGACGGTCTCATCGACAATGAGGAAATCATCAAGACCGCGGCGAAGTGGCACCATCCGGCGGTGGCGATCACGGACCACGGCGTAATCCAGGCATTTCCGAAAATCCAGGACCTGGCGGATAAGTACAAGCAGAAGGTCATTTATGGCATGGAAGGCTATATGATCGACAAAATCCCCGAGGACCCGGACACCGACCGGCAGCAGTACAACCACATCATTATCCTGGCGAAAAACATCACCGGCCTGCGAAATCTGTATCGCATGGTGACGCTGTCCCATCTCAATTTCTACCGGAAGCGCCCGCTGATTCCCAAGCCTATCTTAGAAGAGCTTCATGAGGGTCTCATTTACGGCTCCGCCTGCGTCATGGGCGAATTTTTCCGCGCCATCCTGGCCGGCGAGAGTGACGAAGAACTGATTAAAAAGGCAAAGTTCTACGATTACCTGGAAGTGCAGCCTTTGGGAAATAATGAATTCCTGGTGACCGATGATAAATTTGCCAATGTGAATAACGAAAAAGACCTGCAGGACCTAAACCGTAAGGTCATCGACATAGCCGACAAGGCGGGGATGCCCTGCTGCGCCACCTCCGATGCCCACTATATGTTTGCCGAGGACCAGCGAAATAGAGACATTCTCCTGTCCAACTGGGAGAAGCCGGGAAAAATCGAATCCCACCCGCCGGTGTATATCCGCACCACCCAGGAAATGCTGGACGAATTCAGCTATCTTCCCAAAGAGAAGGCCATCGAGATCGTCATCACCAATACCCGCAAGATTGCGGAGCAGTGCGAAGTCTTGAAGCCTTTGGCAGAGGAGTGGAAATCCTACAACCCGAAGATCGCCGGCGCCGACAAGAAACTGGTGGATATGTGCTATGACAATGCGAAAGCCATCTACGGTGACCCGTTGCCGAAAATCGTGCAGGACCGCCTGACTTTGGAGCTGACGCCGATCATCAATCACGGCTATGGCGTCCTGTATTACATCGCTCACAAGCTGGTAAAGCATTCCAATGACCGCGGCTACCTGGTAGGTTCCCGAGGATCTGTAGGATCCTCCTTCGTTGCTACCATGTCCGGCATCACCGAAGTGAATCCGCTGCCGCCGCACTATGTGTGCCCGAATTGCCACTGGACCCAGTTCTTCGAAGACGGCTCCGTGGGCGGCGGTTTCGACCTGGCCGATAAGCCTTGTCCGAACTGTGGCCACAACCTGGATAAGAATGGCCACAATATCCCATTCGCCGTGTTCCTCGGTTTCGATGGCGACAAGGTCCCTGATATCGACCTCAATTTCTCTTCCGGCGACGACCAGGGCGTGGCCCACAAGTACACGGAAGAACTGTTTGGCCGGGACAATGTATTCCGCGCCGGTACCATCGCCGGCATCCAGGACAAGACGGCCTATGGTTTCGTGAAGAAATACGCGGAAAACCGCGGGCTCACGTTCAATGATATTTTCATCGAAAAGCTCTCTGCCGGTGTGGCCGGCGTGAAGCGCACCACCGGTCAGCATCCGGCGGGCATCATGGTTTGCCCGAGAGATATGGACATCCACAATTTCACGCCCCTCCAGTACGCGGCGAATAAGAAATATTTGAAAGATGAAGAGGGGCGGCAGATTCCCGGCACCATCACCACCCACTTCGATTACCACTCCATCTCCGGCCGTATGCTGAAGCTGGATATTCTGGGCCACGACGATCCGAAAGTCATTCGTATGCTCCAGGACATCACCGGCATCGACCCGCTGAAAATTCCATTCGATGACCAGAAGACCCTGTCCCTCTTCAGCTCGCCGGAAGCGCTGGGGCTGACGCCGGAAAAATTGGCGTCGGCCATCGGAAATAAAGGCGTCACCGTCGGCGCTCTGGGGCTTCCGGAATACGGCACCCCCTTCGTCCGCGGCATGCTGGAAGATACCAGACCGAAAAATTTCTCGGAACTGGTACGAATTTCCGGTTTCTCTCACGGCACCGATGTGTGGCTGAACAATGCCCAGGACCTCATCAAGAGCGGCACTGTGAAACTGGAGCAGGCGATTTCCACCCGTGACGACGTGATGAACTATCTCATCCAGCACGGCGTGAAGCCGCTGACTTCCTTCAAAGTCATGGAAAATGTTCGTAAAGGCAAAGGTCTGGAAAAAGGCGGCTCCAACAACCGCGCCGAGCTCGACGCCGCTCATGTGCCCCAGTGGTTCATCGACTCTTGCTTGAAGATTGGTTATCTCTTCCCGCGCGCCCACGCGGTGGCCTACGTTATGATGGCCTTCCGCATCGCCTGGTTCAAAGTGTACCAGCCACTGGCTTACTACGCGGCGTACTTCACCATTCGCGCTGAAGGCTCCTTCAATGCGCCCATCATCCTGAAAGGTCTGGAGTCACAGAAGGCAGAGCTCGCCCGCATTGCCTCCCTCGAACATCCCACGGCGGTGGAGAAGGGCAATGCCACAGTCATCGAAGTGGCGGCGGAAATGTACCTCCGGGGCCTCGAATTCCTCCCCATCGATCTTGCTCGCTCCGACGCGTCGGAATTCCAGATGATCGATGGCAAACTCCTTCCGCCATTCAACTGCATCCCCGCCCTGGGCGACGCGGTGGCAAAGGAAATCATTACCGCAAGAGCCGAGCACGCCTTCACGTCCAAGGAAGATCTCAAGAAACGAGGCAAAGTCAGCCAGTCTATCATAGACACCATGGACTCCATGGGCATCCTGAAAGGCCTGCCGGAAGAGGAACAGATCAGCTTATTCTCGTTCTAAATGTGCTGCTTTCGCTGGTGCGAACATGTCGGTGAAGCTCCTAGCTGCTAGCTGCTAGTCGGCTACTGCACCAACTTGCTGATAACGCTGGACGCACATAGTTTATTACTAGTGTTATTACCGCTAGTGCAAACATAGTGGCGGCCAACCCCCGCCCTTCGGGCCCTCCCCCTTCCAGAGGAAGGGGGTATATATAAGGTGGGGGACCGCTTGCGGTGGAGGTTGGGCAGCACCAACTGCATGCGTTTTTTGAGTATAGCGCTGTTCAGTGAGGTGTGCCTATAGCCGGCTAGCAGCCAGCAGCCAGCAGCTAGGAGCTGCATCGATATGTATACACTAGGGAAACACTGATTAAATCGCTTTTCATCTGACTTTCTGGCCCAATGGC
>CAVHZP010000177.1:0-4589 GCA_963640485.1 bacterium
ACACTTAAACTTCGTGCTACTGCTTGTCGTCCAGAAAAGTCCGGCATAGTTCTACCTTCGGCCTTGCCAAGCCTTTTTATAGAGTTGCCCGCCCGGGCGGCTAGCACGCCCCGGCGAGGGAGAGGGGGCATTCCAGATCTGCCTTGCTCCTCTTTCCACTTTCATTCCTTCCCCTTCGGGTCTGCGCATGAAGGAAATCCAGCGGTTTAAGGAGCTCAACTCCCGGGAGGAATGTTTCCTCTCTCCATAAAATACTGTCGTGAGATTTTGTTTTTTTACACGGTTTGGGAAAAATATTTTTTGCGCTATCGGTTTTGTCGTCGGTAGTCGGTAGTCGGTAGTCAGTATGCGTTTGGCACCAGCGGCTAAAGTGCCAAGCCCTCTTCCCAGAAAAGGCCAACCCCCGCCCTTCGGGCCCTCCCCCTTCCATAGGAAGAGGGTGGAAAGCAGTTGTAACATCAAAAAAAGACTGCGCTATTCGCGCAGCCTTTTTGATTTCTATATTTCCTTAGTCCACCGGAGAAGCGAAGAGGTCTTTTTCCTTTTCTTTCTTGAGTGCGGTCTTGATGTGGAGTTCTTTCAGCTGTTTTTCTACAACAGTGGAAGGAGCCTGGGTCATGGGGTCGATAGCACTCTGGGTCTTCGGGAATGCGATGACGTCGCGGATGGATTCCAGGTGGAGCATCAGCATCACGAGGCGGTCGAGGCCCAATGCGATACCTGCATGAGGCGGAGCGCCGAATTTGAAGGCATCGAGGAGGAAGCCAAATTTCTGCTGTGCTTCTTCCTGGGAAATGCCGATGGCTTTGAATACTTTTTCCTGCAGTTCTTCCTGGTAAATACGGAGGGAGCCGCCGCCGGCTTCGACGCCGTTCAGGACCATGTCGTATGCTTTCGCATAAACTTTAGAGGGGTCGGTAGCCAGGTATTCGATGTCTTCATCGCGAGGAGCGGTGAATGGATGATGTTCAGCCACATAGCGTTTTTCTTCTTCGCTATATTCGAACATCGGGAAGTCAGTAACCCAACGGAAGCAGAATTCGTTCGGGTCGATGAGGTTCATGCGGCGAGCCATTTCGAGACGGAGTTCGCCCAGAGCCTGTGCAACGACTTTCGGTTTATCCGCAATGATGAGAACCAGGTCACCTTTTTCTGCTTCGCAGACTTTGCCGATTTCTCTGATCTTTTCTTCGCCCAGGAATTTGGTGATCTGGCATTTCAGGCTGTCGTCTTCGTTGAAGCCAATCCATGCGAGGCCTTTTGCACCGTAACGGCCCACGTATTCCACCAGATTGTCCAGTTCACGGCGGGGAATGCCGGCATCGCCTTTGACGGTGATAGCTTTCACGACGCCGCCATTGTCGAGAACGGAGCGGAATACTTTGAATCCGGTGTCGCGGAGCAGGTCGGAAATGTCATAGAAATGCATATCGAAGCGAAGGTCCGGTTTGTCGGAGCCATAGAGAGCCATAGCGTCGTCCCATTTGATTCTCTGGAACGGAATCTGGATGTCTACGTTCAGGCACTTTTTGAAGACTCTCTGCATCATGTGTTCCATGAGGTCCAGGATGAAGTCCTGGTCTTCGAAAGACAGTTCCATGTCCAGCTGGGTGAATTCCGGCTGACGGTCAGCGCGCAGGTCTTCATCGCGGAAGCAACGAGCCACCTGGAAATATCTTTCCAGACCGGAAACCATGAGGAGCTGCTTGAAGAGCTGTGGAGACTGCGGGAGCGCGTAGAATTTGCCCGGGTTCACGCGGGACGGTACCAGGTAGTCACGAGCGCCTTCCGGAGTGCTCTTGGTGAGCATCGGGGTTTCGATTTCCAGGAAATTGTGTTCGTCCAGGAAGGATCTCATTTCATGGACAATCTTGTGACGCATGATGAGATGGTTCTGCATTTCCGGACGGCGGAGATCGATGTAGCGGTATTTCAGGCGGACGTTTTCATCTACGTCGATGCCATCTTCTACATAGAATGGCGGGGTCTTCGCTTTGTTCAGGATGCGGAGTTCAGAAACCACCACTTCTACCTTGCCGGTAGCCATCTTCGGATTCACGGTTTCTTCGCTTCTCTCTCTGACTTTGCCTTTTACAGCCAGGACGAATTCGCTACGGCAGGATTCGGCTTTGTGGAAAGCTTCTTCACCGTACTGCGGGCTCATGACCAGCTGCACGATACCGCTTCTGTCGCGGAGATCGATAAAAATCAGACCGCCATGGTCACGACGGGTATTCACCCAGCCTGCCAGTGTCAGTTCTTTGCCACAGTCATTTTCAGTTACCTGACCGCATCCGCAGGATCTATGCATCCCTGCCATTGTTTCCATATTCGAGCACCTCTTTAATAAAAATTTCTATGACTTGCTGAGACTTCTCAGCGATGAATAAACGTATTAGACTCAAGCCTGTTCTGCTTTGGAAATATAATCCGCCACATCAGCAAATGGGATTTCTTCCTGGGTCCCTTCTGCCATGTTCTTCACCATAGCAGCACCTTTTTCCAGTTCGTTGCTACCGATGATGACAGTGAAATCTGCCTTCACCTTGCCGGCCTGTTTCATCTGGCCTTTGAGGCTTCTGCCCTGCAGATCCATGTCGGTGACGATGCCGTCCTGACGGAGTGCAAACTGGATCTTCACCCCTTCTGCCTGGGCTTCTTCGCCAAGAGCCGCGATGTATACGCGTTTCGCTTCTTTCGGAGCGGGGATAAGGTTCTGCATTTCCAGAGCCAGCAGCAGTCTTTCGAGGCCGATAGCAAAACCGATGCCCGGAGTCGACGGGCCGCCAATTTCCTCTACCAGTCCATCATAGCGTCCACCACCGCATACAGCGCTCTGGGCGCCCAGAGGCGGATACTGGATTTCGAAAGCCGTATTGGTATAGTAGTCCAGTCCTCGTACCAGTTTCGGGTCTACGGTGTAGGAAATACCCAGCGCTGAGAGGTAGGATTTCAAAGCTTCAAATTTCCCGTGGCAGTCGTCACAGAGATAGTCGGTGATCACCGGCGCTCCTACCGCTGCCTTCTTGCATCCTTCTTCCTTGCAGTCCAGAAGACGGAGCGGATTCTTGTGGAGACGGGCACGGCAGTCGTCGCAGAGGTCATCTACCTTCGGTTCGAAGAAATCGATGAGCTTCTGGCGATAGGCCGGGCGGCAATTTCCATCGCCAATGGAGTTCAGGTGGAGGTCCAGGTCTTTCAGTCCCAGCTTGTGGAAAATTTCACAAGCCATGGCGATGACTTCCGCATCTGCCAAGGGAGAAGAGGCCCCCAGCACTTCCAGGCCGAACTGGTGAAATTCTCTATAGCGTCCTGCCTGCGGACGGTCATAGCGGAACATGGAGCCGATGTAAAACATCTTATGTACCTGCTGGTCTCCATACATTTTATGTTCCAGGTAAGCGCGCACAGCGGAAGCTGTATTCTCCGGACGGAGCGTCACCGAGCGGTCGCCTCTGTCCTTGAAGGTATACATTTCCTTCGTCACTACATCGGTGGTATCGCCGATGCCGCGCTGAAATAATTCTGTCCCCTCGATGATCGGTGTTCTGATTTCTTTGTAGCCGTAACGAGCGCACACATCACGGATGACACCTTCCATGTAATCCCACTTGTATACTTCCTCAGGCAGGATATCATGGGTTCCTTTTAATGCCTGCATTGTAACACCTCTTTAATTGGATTTGATAAAAGCACATACTTCTACCCTTAGACATTAACAAATTAAATTGTACCATCTCATAGGGGGAATTGGCAAATGGGAATTTGGTAATATTTGAGGGATTCGCGAGAGGGATAAGGGATAGGGGATAAGGGATAAGACGCATTTAACTGCTTTCCCACTACCGTGATCCGTTTACCGTACTTTCGCAGGCATCACCTGCCCTTCGGACACCCTCTTCGGCGAAGAAGGCTTGGCACAGGAGACTGCTCCGTCAAATGCGCCTTATCCCTTATCCCCTATCCCTTATCCCTTTTCCCTTTCGCGCAATAAAAAACCCGAAAAAATGGAAACCATCTTTTCGGGTCTATGTCAGAAATCAATTATTTCTTCAGTTCCGGGAACCAGAGGCCGATTTCTCTTTCAGCGGTTTCTACTGCATCGGAAGCGTGAACAACGTTTTCATCGATGGAGGTAGCGAAGTCGCCGCGGATGGAGCCGGGAACAGCTTCCAGCGGGTTGGTAGCGCCGTTGATCTGACGAACAGCTTTTACAGCGTTTTCGCCTTCGATAACCATAGCCAGTACGGAGCCGGAGGTGATGAAGTCGATGAGAGCCTGGAAGAAGCCTTTGCCTTTGTGTTCTGCATAGTGTTCTTCAGCCAGTGCAACCGGTACCTGAATCATTTTGATTGCATGGATGGACAGGCCTTTTCTTTCGAAACGGGAAATCACTTCGCCGCAGATGTGTTTCTTCACGCCGTCCGGCTTTACGAGTACCAGAGTTTTTTCGATGTTTGCCATTTAAAATAGCCTCCTTAATAAGAATGCATTTCCGCTGCGATTTCCCGCAGCTTTTTTACACGCTCCTCGGTAGAAGGATGCGTAGAAAACAGATTCGCCATACCGCCTACAGCGGACAGGGGATT
>CAVHZP010000178.1:0-4569 GCA_963640485.1 bacterium
CGGAAGGTGCTCTGCGGTATCCTGGCAGTGGCAGCTATTAGCGTAACGGGCAATGTATGGGCTGACGAAAAGCCTGCTAATGTGATTGGAACGGTCACTGTAGAGGGAAAAACCGTTGATAACGTACCTACATCGGGAACAATTTCTTTGGGAAGCGATGACCAAAGTCTGGTAATCGACGGTGGAACAGGTAAGTATGCAGATGCAGTTGCGCTCTGGAATAATAATGACAAGTTGACCTTAAAGGGGAAGAATATCACAATCCAAGGCAATAATGCAGGGTATGGGGTTTGTATCCAAAATGTATATGACGGAGGAACGGATTATTCATCTGCAACCATTGGCGGAGATTCGACAGAAAAGATTACTGTATCGAGTGGGGACTGGGGGGTCATAGCGGTTCGTGCCCATGTCAAATTACAGGCTGGAGAAATAAATATTACGTCTAGGGGTAATGCTGCTGTATGGGTGCAGAATAATACCGAAGACAAAACTGCTCCCAAAGATGCTGCCAGTCTGGACATTATTGCGGATAAGATTTCAATAAAGAGTGAAGTAACAGATGATACCGATTATGGTATTGGCGCGGTAGCATTTTCTAATGGCCAGCTCAATATTACCGGTGATACAACCATTGAAGCGCTGAACGCTCTTGATGTACGTGGTAACTCTACGGTAAATATCAATACTGACGGCAAGCATAGTACTGTGATTAATGGCGATGTGGTATTTGAAACACCGAATACACAGGAAAATGCTATGAAGAGTGGTAGACTGGTCAATGCTAATGTCGATCTGAACTTGACTGGAAAAACATCTTCCTGGGACGGCTGTGCATATCAGCAGTTTAATGATGTAAAACATGGTGTAAGCCTGAGCGATAATGGCGATTATTATGGCGATATAATAGGCTTTAAACTCACCATCGCTGACGGCGCTGTTTGGAACATGACCGGCGATAGCTTTGTGAATACCGCAACTTTGTCGAATGGCGGTACCATCAACGTAGGCGATGCAAGTCATGCGGTAGAAGTTTTCAACGCCGGCAAGATCACCATGGAAGGTGGCGTACTTAATGCCAATGGCGGCACCACGACCATCAACACCCTTACTTCCGATAAAGACTCCACTATCAGCTTGTCTGATGCAAAACTCACCGTGAAGGAAGGCACCATCGCTCTGAAAGAACTCAACATCAGCGGCACCTCCTCCTTCACTGCTCCCAGCGCAGTAACAGCTGACACCATCAATGTAACCGGTGGCGCTTTCGCCTTCTCCGGTGGTGCAGTAATCAATAATGATCTCGCTGTAGCAAAAGGTGCTTCCATTACCTTGGCAGGTGGCACCGATGCGCTTTACACCGTAGGCGGAACGATTGCGAAGAATGGCGGTACGGTTGTACTCTCCGGCGGCACACTGAAGGAAGATAACCTGACCAATAAACTGGAGGGCAAGCTGGAAATCAAAGATACCGGTATTCTCTCCACAAAGTCCAATCAGATTTACAAGAACGCCGCTTCCGAAACTGAGAAAGATGCCGGCGAGATTACTACCGGCGAAAAGATCAGCTACCACGGCGGCAAACTGAACCTGACTGATGATTACTACACGGTAGATTATATTACCAGCGCGCAGAAACTCTTGGATGCGAAGAAGAGCGATGCCGGCACTACCAAACTCATCATGTCCGGCAAACTGGTGACAGATAGCGGTGATACAGACTCTACCGGTGAAAATACAGTCATCGGTACAGATGTCATCGAAAAGATTGATAGTTCTGTAGAACTGGACAAAGTTACCGTGAAAGCGGAAAACAACCTGCTCATTGGTGCTACTACAGTTAAGAAAAATACAAATGTAGATGGTGTAGTTGTAAAAGAACAGGTAGAGACCGGTTTCTCTGTAGCTTCTCTGACATTGGCTCAGGGCTCTGATGGTATCGTCATCACCAATAATGAGTCCGTCACCCTGGGGGGCAGTGAAAGCACCAAAGACGGCGGCTCTCTTATTTCCGTACTGAATGGCAAGGACGAAGTGGATTCCACTAAGGCGGTCAAAGTGGTCATCGGCGCCAGCACCCCTGTAGCTGATGGTGTAGCTAAGGCAGGCACCTTGAATATCGGTAACTCCCTGGCGACTTCCGCGAATACCTATACACTGAAAGGCAGCGCTGTCCTCAATAGCGGCAGTACACTGAATGTCAAAGGGCAGACAGAAATCACCGAAAGCGTGACCTTGAATAAAGGCACGGTAGCTGTTTCTGAAGGCTCTCAGCTGACAACAAAAGCTCTTACTGTATCCGACACGTCTGCTTTGACCGGCGCAGCAAAGGTAACGGATGTCGTAACGGTTAATACAGGTGCCGTCCTTGCTGTTGGCGACAATGACACCGCCGGCAAACTGACCGTGAAGAAACTCACCGGCAATGGCACCGTATTCCTCGATCCAGCTTGGAGAACAGATGGATCTCAGACTATTGAAGATGCCAGCGGAATGGCTATCGAGGAAGGTCTTGAAGCTATTTCCTCTAAATTGGTGGCAGGTCAGAACTCCAAGATTTCCCTGGGCACCGATAGCTTGGACGATCTCGATGCTGCTTTCGCTAAGACTAGCGAAACCTGGGGCGAAAAAGGCATTACAGCTGCTGTCTATGTAGCAAGCAATGTAGCACTGACTGATGGCTGCATCATTGCTAATGGTGCTTGGGATGACAAGAGTAAAATTGCAGGAGATACTGCCGGTGCGGTAAACTTTGCAGAGAAATCCATGCTCCTGGTCAATGGCACAGAGATTACTGAAAAAGCAGCGATTTCCGGTGTGACGTCGACCGAAATCAATGAAGGCTCTATGCTCTACATCGACAATGCGAAGAAGGGCGAAACATATAAGATTTTGGCTGGTGCAAATCTGAGCAAACAGTGGGCTGAAAGCAAAGTCATTTCCTCCAATGCACTTCTGAAATTTACGGCTGATACCAATATCGATAATACATCAAATGATGCTACTAAAAATACGTATCTGAACTATGAGACCTCTGTACAGTCTGTGAAGGACGTATATGATGCAGCTGGCTACAAGATCGTCACTCCGGACGTATTCGACAAAGCCACCGCAGGCGATGGCGCGCTCAACGACTTCATCATGGATAAAGCCGTGCAGGAAACCGTGAACAGCAGCAAGGCTGCACAGGCTAGTGCTCTCAATAGCGTAGCAGAAATGACGGAACTGGCTGGCGCGGCTCGTGGCACTTACACCGCTGCGAACCTCTTCAATGATGCGGTAACGGAACACATGACCCTTGCCAATAATCTGACCCACGACAAGGACGTATGGGCGAAGTACATTCATACCAAAGAAGACATTGACGGACTCAGCGTTGCAGGCTCCGACGTTTCTTATAAGAACAAGTACAATGGCATCGTTGTAGGTGCTGACGTATACCACAATGAAAAAGCCACTGTCGGCGTAGCTCTCAGCTACGGTGATGGCGACATTTCCGGAAATACTCTGGCTGCCCACACCAAGAATGATGCGAAATACTATGGCGCAAGCATCTACGGCGGCATCCACAATGGTGATACCGCTATCATCGGTGATATTTCTTACCTCCACAGCAAGAACGACATCACCCAGAAGAACAGCGGCGAAAGCATCACCGGCACCGCGAAGGCCAATGCCTTCAGCATCGGCGTCCGCGCAGAACAGAGCCTGAAAGTTGGCGATGGCCAGTTCGTACCGTACGTAGGACTCCGCTACATGCGCCTCTCTAATGACGGCTACACCGACAGCCTCGGTCTGCATCATGACGGCGGCGATCTGAACATGTGGCTCCTCCCGATCGGCGTGAAGTACAGCGTCGACGCAAAACACGGCAGCTGGACCCTCCGTCCGATCGCAGAAATCGGCTACGTATGGAACATGGGTGACCGTGATGCCAATGAAGTCGTAAGCCTTGACGGCACCAGCAACAGCTTTGGCTATGATGTCACTGATAGCGGCAGCTATCTGGGCCACCTGGGCTTCGAAGTGGAAAAAGGCAACACCACCTTCGGCATCGGCTACCAGTACCAGAAAGGCAGCAGCGTGAAAGAAAACCGTTGGAACGCGAGCGTAAATTATCGATTCTAATACGCTAGTGGTTTAGTAATCAGTAGTCAGTGATCAGTAGTCAGGGCGCGTCTTCCGCTTTCGCCCTCCTTCCGCTGGAAGGAGGGCGATGGCCTTGGTCGGGAGGTTGGCCTGGTGATGATACCTGAATCGGGAGAATAGAAAACAGCAGAGATACTCTATTTGTGAGAGTTCTCTGCTGTTTTTATTTTAGTGGAAATACCGCTATCGGTTTTGTGGTCAGTGGTCGGTAGTCAAGGCGCGATTGGTGATAGAGGTAGTGGGCATGCATGGGGCTAGTGCAGGGCATCATCCGGCCTTACGGCCACCTTCTTCAGAGAAGAAGGCAAAGCGCGTTAAATGCTTTTCGAGGAAGAAGGTAAAATGCAAAAAGCCCTCTTCCTAGAAGAGCAATGCTATTAAGTTAAGGAAGCGCGGTAAAGTATAGTCTCGACCGCTTTC
>CAVHZP010000179.1:0-4561 GCA_963640485.1 bacterium
CCGAGCCCCGACGATAGCTAAGGACATCCGTACTTCGGTACACATGATGACACCGACACCGATTCCGAGCCCCGTCTACGTTCAGTCAAAGTCCAAGGTCTTTTTTCCGTGCTTGAAATTAGTAGTCGGTAGTCGGGGCGCACCTGGCTGCTAGCCGGCTAGAGAAACATTTCACCGAAGTACAGAGTGCGTCCCGCGTTTAGTGGAAGTGGCAAATATTTGCTGACCGCTAGCGGGTGCCAACCTCCACCACCGAAGGCGGTCCCCCTCCTTCCAAAGGAAGGGGGAGGGCCCGAAGGGCGGGGGGTGGCTTGCACTAGCGGCATATCGCCCCATATTCCACTTTCCTTGAAACGCGGGATGCACTTTGCACTTCAGTGAGATGTACGCTCTAGCCGGCTAGCAGCCAGGAGCTAGAAGCTACATCGACATGTTCGCACCAGCGGCAATCCCCTCCCATACTGCCCACTAAAAAAGCCGGCTTTCGCCGGCTTTTTAATATGCCATTATGCGCGGAGTGTGATGTCTGCTTCACCGAGGGCTTTTACGATCTTTTCGATCCACTGGTCCACTTCAGCGTCGGTCAAGGTGCGGTCGCCGGCGCGGAAGGCGAGGTTGTAGGCCATGCTCTTGAAGCCCGCCTGTACCTGTTCGCCCTGGTAGAGGTCGAAGAGGCGGAGGGTTTCTAAGTGCTTGCCTGCAGATTTCACGATGATTTCCTCTACGTCCTTGTCAGTATATTTCACCGGAACCTGCATAGAGAGGTCGCGTTCGGACGCCGGGAATTTCGGAATCTTCTTGTAGTCGATGGTGGCATCGATGAATGGCATCAGTTCCGGTACGTGAACGAGGAAGCCGTAGACGTCTTTCTTGATGCCCCATTTATCGAGGACTGCGGGGTGGAGTTCGCCGAAGGACATGATGATCTGTCCATCTTTCACGAAGTCAGCGGAGATGCCCGGGTGGAAAACCGGATAGGAGGAGCGCTGGATGTCGTAGCCGCGAACGCCGAGGGCTGCAAGGAGATTTTCCATGATGGCTTTCACATCGAAGAAATCATACTTGCGGCCGGTATTCGGATAGCCGGCTTCTTCCGGGCTTCCGCAGAGGAGGCCGGAGACCAGGCTGTATTCGTAGGGCAGTTCGGTGAGTGGCAGCGCTTTGGGCTGGTATACGTGGCCGTATTCGAAGATGGCTACCTGGTCATTTTTCTGAGACAGGTTGTAGGACAGGGTGTGCATGAGGCCCGGGAAGAGGCTGGTGCGCATGTCCGGATATTCTTCGGAAATCGGATTGATGATCGGGATGGCTTCGTAGACCGGATCGCCTTCCGGGAAATTCAATTTCTGCAGGTCTTTCTTGTCCATGAAGCTGTAGTTTTCCACCTGAGAGAGGCCCGATGCGATGAGGGCATCGGTCATGCGGAAAAGAGCGTCCTGTTCTTTGGACATGGTGCCTTTGGCAATGGAGCTCCAGGGGGTGGTGATCGGGATATTGGAGTAGCCGTACACGCGAGCCACTTCTTCTGCCAGGTCTGGCATGCCGTCCAGGTCGAGGCGGAAATCCGGCACGGTGACTTTGAGTGCGCCGTCATTTTCTTCGATCTGGAAATAGAGGTGGGTCAGGATATCCAGCATTTCTTCTTTGGAAAGGTCGATGCCGATGTAGTCATTGATTTCCTTCACAGAAGTTTCGATGACCTGTGGCTCTGCCTTTACCGGATATTCATCGAGCATGCCCGGAGCGGCGGTAGCGGCGCCCTGGTCTACCAGAAGCTGGCAGATGCGGTTGATGGCCATTTCGCTTCTGGCCGGGTTGATGCCTTTTTCGTAGCGGCCGGAGGCTTCAGAGCGAAGGCCCAGGCGGCGGGAGGTTCTTCTGATGGAAGCGCTGTCGAATACAGCGGCTTCCAGGAGAACGGCTTTCGTATCCACGGTGACTTCGGAGTCGAAACCGCCCATGACGCCGGCGATGCAGGATGCCACATCGGCGCCGTCAGCGATGACGAGGTCCGACGGATTCAACTGGCGGTCCTGGGAGTCCAGGGTCTTGATGGTTTCCCCTTCTTTCGCATGACGGCAGGTGAGCACGTGACCGGCTACTTTGTCATAGTCGTAGGTGTGGAGGGGCTGACCGATTTCCAGCATGACGTAGTTGGCTGCGTCGACTACGTTGTTGATGGGACGGATGCCATTGCTGCGGAGTCTGTTTTCGATCCATTCCGGGGAACGGCCGATTTTCACATTTTCCAGCAAGCGGCCGCAGAAACGTTTGCAGAAGGCAGGCTCTGCGATATGGACTTCGGCGCGGCCTTCGATGGGCGCACCGGTTTCCTGTACCCGGATTTCCGGCAGCTTCACTTCTCTCTTGAAGATGGCGCCCACTTCGAGTGCCATGCCGATCATAGAGAAGCAGTCAGCGCGGTTTGCAGTGAGTTCCATTTCATAAACCACATCGTCCAGATCGTAGAGGGTGTGGAAATCCACGCCAATCGGTGTGTCTTCCGGCAGAATCAGGATACCTTCTTTGTTCAGGCTCGGGAAAAGATTGTCGTCCATGCCCAGTTCGCCCATGGAGCACATCATGCCATTGGAAACCACGCCGCGGAGTTTGCCAGCTTTGATCTTGGTGTCGCCGAATTTCAGGCCGCTCGGTTCTTTCGCATCATGCTTCGCCGGTACATGAGCGCCGTCGAGAGCGACGGGGACGATCTGTCCCACTGCCACATTGGACGCACCGGTGACGATCTGCACCGCTTCGCCTTTGCCGCAATCCAGCTGGCAAACCACCAGATGGTCTGCGTCAGGATGTTTTTCTACGGACAGGATTTTGCCGGTCACAACGCCGGAAATGCCCTTGCCCGGGTAAATGACATGCTCTACCGGAATCCCGTCCACAGTGAGGGTTTCCGCCATTTCTTCCGGATCCAGGCCCTTAATATCTACCAAAGTGCCTAACCATTTCAAAGATACGTTCATCTATGTAATCCCCCTTTTAGAACTGTTTCAAGAATCTGACATCGTTTTCGTAGAAATTGCGCAGATCGTCAATCCCGTACAGAAGCATGGCGATACGTTCGATGCCCATGCCGAAAGCGAAGCCGCTCACTTCCTTCGGATCGTAGCCATTGAGGCGCAGCACTTCCGGATGGACCATGCCGCAGCCCAGGATTTCCAGCCAGTCCGGATCGCCGCCCTCTTCGTGGGTTCTAGCGGCGAAGGAAATATCTACTTCTGCCGACGGTTCGGTGAAGGGGAAATAGCTGGCGCGGAAACGAATCTTGGTGTCAGCGCCAAAGAGATCCTTCAGGAAGATTTCCAGTGTGCCCTTGAGGTCAGCGAATTTGATACCCTTATCGACAACGAGCCCTTCGACCTGATGGAATACCGGGGAATGGGTGGCGTCGTTATCCCAACGGAACACCTTGCCTGGCGCGATCATGCGGATCGGGGAATTGGGTTCGTGTTTTCTGAGAGTTCTCGCCTGCACCGGAGAGGTGTGGGTGCGGAGAAGGATTTCCGGGGTGATATAGAAAGAGTCCTGCATATCGCGGGCCGGATGATCCTTCGGCAGGTTCAGACATTCGAAATTGTAGTAATCCTGCTCGATTTCCGGACCCTCTTCTACAGAGTAACCCATGCGCATGAACGTCTTCATGATTTCACGGAGCGCCTTATCCAGCGGATGGATGTGGCCTTCCTTCTGATGACGAGCCGGCAGCGTGATATCCACCGTCTCGCTACGGATGCGGGCTTCCAGTCTCTTTGCTTTCAGCTCTTCCATCTTAGTGGCGATGGCTGCTTCCACATCTTCTCTGACTTTATTCGCCAGCGCGCCAATCACCGGGCGCTGCTCAGCAGAGAGATCCTTCATGCTGCGGAGAATGGCGGTGAGCTTGCCCTTCTTCCCCAGGAAGAACACTTTCGTATCCTGCAAACTCTTTTCGTCCAGCGCTTCCTGCACCTTCGCAGCCGCCTGGGCCTCCAGAGCGTTCAGATCTTTTTCCATGAAGGAAACCACCTGGCCTCTGATTTTTTCAGCCACTTCTTCAAACTTCGGTTTCTCTTCATTGGTGAGCTTCTTCACCTCGCCCAAAAGGCCTACCAGCTTATCCTTCACAGCGGCGCAAGCCTCTGCCTGCGTCTCCTTGTCCTGACAAGCCTGCAACAAATCCAGCGCTTTCGCCTTGAGTTCGTCCAACTTACTTTCCATCGACTATACCTCCTATATAAGATGCAGATCTTCGGGAAATCCCCAAGCCTGCTGCGAGTACGGGAAAAATGAAATAAAAAAAGACCTCCCCCGAAAGGGGCGAAGTCTTCTAATCCGCGGTACCACCCTAATTTGTACTCGAAAGCTCTAACGCAGCTCCTGCGTCCGACCTACTCCGTTCAGCCGAAAGCTCAGAAGTGAAATAAACTTCATCCCACCCGCCGACTTTCCACCTCTCGCCGGCTCTCTATAGAGTATCGCAAAGCCCTGTCTTCCTCATCGCTCTAATGTATAGAAACATTCTAACACACTTGGGGGAATTGTCAAGATGATAGCGGGAATAACGATA
>CAVHZP010000180.1:0-4545 GCA_963640485.1 bacterium
CGACCGCTGATCACTGACTACTGAACCGCCAGCGGCAGCATCGCTCTTGTAAACTGCCTGTAAAACGTTCTAAGTCCCTTGCATTCGTATAATCATTAGTGATACTATAAATTCGGTTTATTATGTTTTGACGAGTGAGGCACTATGAAGATAAAGAAAATTTTGGCGCTCATTGCCATGGTCGGGCTGGCGGCGGCTTTGCTGACGGGCTGCGGTGATGAGACGGGGAGCCGGCAGGGCGAGTCGAAGCCGGTGATCAAGGTGGGGAGCGACCGGTATCCGCCTTACAATTATTTCAATGAAGACGGTGTACCCACAGGGATCGATGTGGACCTGGCGCGAGAGGCCTTCGGGCGCATGGGATACCAGGTGGAGATTGTGAATATTGACTGGGAGAAGAAGACAGAGCTGGTGGATAGCGGAGAAATCGACTGCATCTGGGGCTGTTTCTCTATGATTGGCCGTATGAATGATTACCGCTGGGCGGGGCCTTACATGGTGAGCCGCCAGGTGGTGGCAGTGAATGAAAGCAGCGATATTTACCATCTCTCTGACATGGTAGGGAAGAATATTGCCGTGCAGACCACCACGAAGCCGGAAGGCATATTTCTGAAACGCACCGATGAGCGGATTCCTCAGGTGAATAACCTCATCAGCCTGGGTAATCGCGCTTTGATTTACACGCTGCTGGGGAAGAACTACGTGGACGCTGTGGCGGCTCACGAGACGTCGATCCTGCAATACATGAAGGATTATGACACCCGGTATCGCATCCTGCCGGAGCCTCTGATGACTGTCGGCATCGGCGTGGCGTTCTCGAAGAATGACCGCCGGGGCCTGGACAAAGGGCTCCATGACGCCCTGGAGTCCATGCGCAAAGATGGTACATCGGCGAAAATTATCGGGAAATATTTAGATCACCCGGAAACCTATTTGGAGGTGGAACAGCTTGGTTACTAATCCATCGAACCGAATGAAAAAGTTCTGGCTCCTCAGTGTCGTGGTAGGCCTGGTGGTACTGGTTGTTTCCTGGGTCTATTTCAATAACACACGGAAGGCGGAAGTGGAAAGCCGCTTGCTTGATACGGTCAGCTATGTGAAGGTGCAGTGCAGTACCTATTCCAATTACAATGAAGCCACCGAGTCCCAGGCGATTCTCCGCCTCATCGAAAGTGCGCGGCAACTCAGCCGCAATTTGCAGGTGGAAACAGCGGCAGGGAAATCCGTGGACGAAGAGCTTCTGGCGGACCACACCAAAGGTTTCTGGTTGAGCGGCATCGTCCTTCTTGATGAGAATGGCCAGGTGGTGCAGGAGTACCACCGCCGTCCCAGCCTGGCAAAGGTGCTTTCCGGCGTGCTGGAAAATGGAGCGCTCAGGGATACGGCGAAGTATGACGCCAAGATTTACGGCCATCGCCTGGAAATTCCCGGCGGCGGTTACATCGACCTGGCCGCTTGCGGCAGAGCGGATACGAAGGGTGTAGTGGTAGTGTACTACTACACGCCGTCTCAGTATGCTCTCACCTATAACCTGCCGGTGCAGAACATCCTCACCGGCTATAGTGTAGACAAAGACGGCACCATCATGGTGGTGAGCGATGGCATCGTCATCGCGTCCAATGACCGGGGTCTCATTGGTCAGGACAGCGCGGACCTCGCTGGTGTGCAGGAGCTCAAGGAGAATAGAGACAGCCGGCACATGATGTATATCGAGAGCCGCAAAGCTTACGGCGTCATGCTGAAGCAGCGGGATTACTACATCTATATGTTCCTGCCATCTGCCAAGTTGTGGCTGCCTATGGCGCAGAATATGGCCATGGCGCTCTTCCTCTATTGCCTCGTGGTGGGTATTGTGTGGATGACGATGCAAAACTCCTACGCCAGCCATAGGAAGCGGGAGCAGGAGAAGGAACGGATTTATCACGCAGAAATCATGGAATCTGCCGAAAAAGCCCAGGCGGCGAACCGGGCAAAGACCGAATTTTTGCAGCGCATGAGCCACGACATCCGCACGCCGATCAATGGCATCGTGGGTATGATCGAAGTGGCAGACCACTACCGCGATGATTTGAAGAAACAGGACGAGTGTCGCCGTAAAATTCGCGATGCGTCTCATTTGCTCCTGGAGCTCATCAATGAAGTGCTGGACATGGGGAAACTGGAAGCAGGAAATATTGTCCTCGACGAGAAGCCTTTTGAAATCCGGGAAACCATGCTGGAGCTGACTACAGTCATCGAGAAACTGGCGTCGGAGCAGGGAATCACTTGTACCAAGGCGCTGGAAAATATTTCTCACTGGCACTATGTGGGCAGCGTGGCGCACCTGAAACGGCTCTTGATGAATGTGATGAGTAACGCAGTGAAGTACAACCGGGAAGGCGGGGAAATCCACCTCATTTGCCGGGAAGAGCCGAAAGACGAGAAGCACTCGACTCTGGTTTTCATCTGTAAAGACACCGGCATCGGTATGAGTGAAGAGTACCAGAAGAAAATCTTCGAACCCTTCACACGGGAAGACGAGACCACGAAGACCGCTTACGGCGGCACCGGCCTCGGCATGCCCATTGCCAAAAGTCTGGTGGAAAAGATGGGTGGCACCATTTCCTTTGAAAGTAAAAAAGACGTAGGCACCACCTTCACGATTTCCATTCCTTTCGCCATCTATGAAGGGGAAACCGGAAAGAGTACCGAAGAAGGAACTGCCGGCGCTGCGCTCGCAGGCCTTCGTGTCCTTCTGGTAGAGGATAACGAGCTCAATATGGAAATCTCCGAATTCCTGGTGGCAAACGAAGGTGCCATCGTCACCAAAGCTTGGAATGGCGAGGAAGCGGTGGAGACATTCCGGGAATCGGCAGAGGGCGCTTTCGACGTGATCCTTATGGATATGATGATGCCTGTCATGGATGGCTGCGAAGCGACCCGGCGGATCCGCGCCATGGACCGGGCAGATGCGAAGACCATCCCCATCATCGCCATGACCGCCAATGCGTTCAGCGAGGATAAGGAAAAGACCCGCGCCGCCGGCATGAATGACCACGTGTCGAAACCCATCAAGCCGAAGGATTTGATGCAGTCGATTCTTCATTGGGTGAAACGAAATAAAGATTGACATTTCCCTTGCAGGCGTATATAATACCAAGAGCTATTCAAATCGGGTAGCGATATTTTTAGAGAGGTGATTTACACAATGGCAACAAACAGAAATCTCCGTTTTAAGACCAGCAGACGTTTCGGCGTAAATGTATACGGCCATCCGAAAGCGTTAAAACGGCAGGTAGCAGATGCTCACCAGAAGAAACAGTCTGAATACGGCATCCAGCTCGCAGAAAAACAGAAAGTTAAAGCAATGTACAACCTGCTTGAAAAGCAGTTCTACCGCTATTACGATAAAGCAAAGAGAATGTCCGGCGTCGTTGGCGAAAACCTGCTGTTCCTCCTGGAAACCAGACTCGACAACGTAGTATACCGCGCAGGCTTTGCACGCTCCATCCGTCAGGCTCGCCAGATGGTTACCCACGGCCTCATCAATGTTGATGGCAAGAGAGTAGACATTCCGTCCTACCCGCTCCGCGCTGGCCAGGTGATCTCCCTCCGCGACTCCTACAGAGCAAACGAAATGTTCAAACAGTCCTTCCAGGAACTGAAGACCTTCGATCTCCCATACATCGAAAAATCCTTCGAAAACTGGACCGCAACCCTCGTTCGTTTCCCGCAGAGAGACGAACTCCCATACAAAGACGAAGTCAACGAAACCAACATCGTCGAACTGTACTCCAAATAATTGGAACCTTTGGGAAAGAAAAGCAGACCTTCGGGTCTGCTTTTTTGCTTGCATGAAAAGGGGGGGCTACCGCTATTGGTTTCGTAGTCAGTGGTCAGTGATCAGTAGTCAGGGCGCGTTTGGCTTCTGGTTAAAGTTTTCTGTTTTCCGCTATCGATGGCGGATCCTTCGACTATGCTCAGGATGACAGCGTGAGGAGGGCCTGCGGTGTCAGCAGTAGCCCAAAGAATGCCCGCTCCCTCTTGCGTCAAATGCGCCCCGACTACCGACTACCGACCACCGACTACTAAGTTTCAAAAGTTGCGGCGCTTTTTAATTTGTGCGCCGCACTCCGCTTTAACCCTCTTCCTTCGGAAGGGGGAGGGCCCGAAGGGCGGGGGTTGGGCGAGGTAGCAGTCAAACGCGCCCTGACCACCGACTACTGATTACTGACTACAAAACCTCTAGCCCTAAAAAATATTTTCTCCCAAACCGTGTAAAATTCCAAACTCTCACGACAGTAGTTATTGGAGAGGGAAAATTCCTCCCGGGAGCCAAAGCTCTTCTTTCTGCGAGAACCCCTTTATGCGCAAACCCTAAGGGAAAGGGGCTCTCACCGGAAGGCGGGCGGCGGCAGATCTGGAATCTCCCTCTCCCTCCCGAAGGTGTGCTAGCCACCTAAGGGAGAAAGTAAAACCAAAAACCAAAGACAAACAGGCCCATAAATGGCCAAGTGTCTATGCCGACTCTTCTGGACGACAAGCAGTAGCACGAAGTTTAGGCGG
>CAVHZP010000181.1:0-4544 GCA_963640485.1 bacterium
ACAGGAGGGACAGCCATGAAGAAATGGAGAGATTATCCGGAGAAGCAGGGTCTTTACGACCCGAGGAATGAACATGATGCCTGCGGCATTGGCTTTGTAGCCAATATCCGCGGCGTGCGGTCTTACAGCATCGTTGACGATGCGCTGAAGATTCTGGAAAACTTAAAGCACAGAGGCGGCGAGGGCGCGGATCAGAAGAGCGGCGACGGCGCCGGGATTCTGACGCAGATTCCCCACGACTTTTTCCACCGGGAGTGCGAGGTTCTTGGTTTCCACCTGCCGCCGGAAGGGGAGTACGGCGTGGGCATGATTTTCGCCCACCGCTACGAAGATTTCCGCAAGGAGCAGATGCGGGTCTTTGAAGAAATCGTGAAGGAAGAGGGCCAGACCATTCTGGGGTGGCGCGAGGTGCCGATCGATGAGAGCATCATCGGCGAGTCTGCCCGCTCCATCCGTCCCCGTTTCCTGCAGGTCTTCATCGGCAAGAATCCGGCCATCAAAGACCAGATGGATTTCGAACGGAAACTCTACATCATCCGCCGTCTGGCTGAGAAGAAAATCATTCCGCTCTCCGAAGGCATGGGCACCGATTTCTACATCGCCAGCCTGTCGTCCCGCACCATCGTGTACAAAGGCATGCTCACGTCTTACCAGCTCCGCCATTTCTACCTGGACCTGTCGGACCTGGATTTCAAGACCGCCATGGCCATGGTGCACTCCCGTTTCTCGACGAATACCTTCCCCAGCTGGGCCCGCGCCCATCCGAACCGCTACATCGTTCACAATGGGGAAATCAATACCATTCGCGGCAACATCAACTGGCTGAACGCCCGCGAAAGCAAGTCCCGCCCGTCGGACCATCCGGAGCTGGCGAAGGTGTTCCCGGTGGTCGACGACACCGGCTCCGACTCCGCCATGTTTGACAACTGCCTAGAATACATCCACATGGCCGGCCACTCCCTGGCCCACGCCATGATGGTGATGATCCCGGAACCCTGGGAAAAAGACCCCGCCATGGACGAAGAGAAGAAGGCTTTCTATCGCTACCACAATTTCATGATGGAACCCTGGGACGGTCCGGCGGCCATGTGCTTCTGCGATGGCGTTTGCATCGGCGGTATGCTCGATAGAAATGGCCTGCGCCCTTCCCGCTACTACATCATGAAAGACGACCGCGTGATCCTCTCCTCGGAAGTCGGCGCCGTGCCGGTATCCCAGGGGGACGTGCTCTGCAAGGGCCGCCTGGAACCGGGCAAAATTTTCCTGGTGGACACGGCGCAGCAGCGCATCATCACCGACGATGAAATCAAGCACACCATGGCGAAGGCCCACTCTTACTCCAAGTGGTGCGAAGAGCATCTCCTGGATCTGAAGGATCTGGTGAAAGGCGACGAAGAGCCGGAAGTGCCGGCAGACCTTCTGGAACAGCAGAAAAATTTCGGCTACACCGTGGAAGATCTCCGGGACATCCTGTCGCCCATGGCAGAAAACGGAAAAGAACCTATCGGCGCCATGGGCATGGATTCGCCGCTCACCGTACTCTCGGAGAAACCGCAGCTCCTCTACGATTATTTCCAGCAAAACTTCGCCCAGGTCACGAACCCGCCAATCGATGGCGTCCGTGAAAAGATCGTCACCTCCGCGTCTGTTTGCATCGGAAATATGGCAAACATCATGGACCCCGACGAGAAAGGCACCGCAGCCCTTTCCATCGACCGTCCACTCCTCACCAATGAGGAAATGCGCCTCATCAAAAATCTGGAGTCCGACCAGCTGAAACCGGTGGTGCTCTCGTTGCTCTACCCCGTTTCCGGTGGCGGCCGCGCCATGGAGAAAGCGCTCTCTGACCTCTTCACCAACGCTCGCGCAGCGGTCGCTGAAGGCGCAAACATTTTAATTCTCTCCGACCGCGGCGTGGACAAGGACCACATGGCCATCCCGGCGCTCCTGGCGTCCGCCGGCCTCCACAACAACCTCATCGAAGCGAAAGTGCGCCCCGACGTAGGCATCATTCTGGAATCCGGGGAACCGAGAGAAATCCACCATTTCGCAGCGCTCATCGGCTTCGGCGTCACCGCCATCAACCCCTACCTGGCGCTGGAAACCGTGGAAGACCTGGCGCAGAAAAATAAACTCCACGGCAAAGAACCGAAGGCAGCGCTGAAAAATTATCTCACCGCCGCAGTCAATGGCATCCTCGGCGTCATGAGCAAGATGGGTATTTCCACTGTGAAGAGCTACCACGGCGCCCAGATTTTCGAAGCTGTCGGCATCGGCAAAGAAGTGGCAGAGAAATATTTCGGCGGCATCACGTCCCCCATCGGCGGCATTGGCCTGAAGGAAATCGCCAAAGAAGCGGAGATGCGCCACGAAGCGGCTTACGAAAGCACCAAAGGCCTCTCCTCCGGCGACGTATATATGTACCATAGAAATGGCGACGAGCCCCACATCCTGAACCCCGAAGCCATCCGCCTCCTGCAGCGGGCCTGCCGCACCGGAAGCTATGAAGTCTACAAAGAATACGCGAAAAAAGTCAATGAACCGCTGATCCGCCTCCGCGATCTCCTGGAATTCATTTACCCCGCCGGATGCAGCATCCCCATCGAAGAAGTAGAAAGCGTGGACTCCATCGTTCACCACTTCCGCACCGGCGCCATGAGCTACGGTGCCCTCAGCAAGGAAGCCCACGAATGCATCGCCAAAGCCATGAACATCCTCGGCACCCGCAGCAACACCGGCGAAGGCGGCGAAGACTCCGAACGTTTCCTGCCACAGGAAGACGGGATTTCCATCAACGATGAAATCAAGCAGGTGTCCACAGCCCGCTTCGGCGTCACCGGGAATTATCTCGTTCACGGCAGTGAAATCCAGATCAAGTGTGCCCAGGGCGCGAAGCCCGGCGAAGGCGGGCATCTCCCGGGCAGCAAAGTGGACCCGGCCATCGGCAAGACCCGCCACTCCACCCCAGGCGTGGCCCTCATCTCGCCGCCGCCGCATCACGATGTGTACTCCATCGAAGACCTGGCGGAACTCATTTATGATCTGAAAAACGCAAACCATAAAGCAGAAATCAATGTGAAGCTCACCGCCGGAAGCGGCGTCGGCACCATCGCAGCCGGCGTGGCAAAAGCGAAAGCCGACGGCATCACCATCAGCGGCTACGACGGCGGCACCGGCGCCTCCCCGAGAACCTCCATGCGCCATGCCGGCCTCCCCTGGGAACTGGGCCTCGCCGAAGCGCAGCAGGTGCTCCTCCTCAATAAACTCCGCGACCGCGTGAAACTGGAAACCGACGGCAAACTTTTGACCGGCCGCGACGTGGCGATCGCCGCCCTCCTTGGCGCCGAACTCTTCAGCTTCTGCACCGGCCCGCTCATTGCCATCGGCTGCCAGATGTTCCGCGTGTGCAACAAAAACACCTGCCCCTTCGGCATCTGCACCCAGGACGAAAAACTGCGGAAGAGATTCGCCGCAAAACCGGAATACGTAGTGAACTTCATGCGCTTCGTAGCCGAAGACCTCCGCGAAATCATGGCACACCTGGGTTTCCGCCGCCTGGAAGACATGGTAGGTAGAAGCGACCGCCTGAAGCAGAAAAGCTTCACCGGAAATAAAAAGGCAGACACCCTCTCCCTCGACGCCCTCCTCTTCCGTCCCTACACCGACATCACCGTGGGCCACCACTTCATGCGCGCCCAGGACCACGAAATCGAAAAGACCCTGGACATGGCGAAACTGGTCCGCATGTGCAAGCCGGCTCTCGAAGAAAAGAAACGGGTCATTGCCAAACTCTTCATCAAGAACACCGACCGCGTAGCCGGCACCGTTCTCGGCAGCGAGATTTCCCGCCGCTACGGCGATGAAGGGCTCCCGGAAGATACCATTTCCCTCTCCTTCGTCGGCTCCGCCGGCCAGAGCTTCGGCTCCTTCATCCCCAAAGGCCTCACCCTCTCCCTGGAAGGCGACGCCAACGACTACGTAGGCAAAGGCCTCTCCGGTGGCAAAATCATCATCAGCCCCCCAAGAGAAGCCACCTTCAAAGCCGAAGACAACGTGATCATCGGCAACGTAGCCTTCTTCGGCGCCACCTCCGGCAGCGCTTTCGTTTCCGGTAAAGCCGGCGAACGTTTCTGCGTCAGAAACAGCGGCGCCACCGTTGTTGTAGAAGGCGTGGGCAACCACGGCTGCGAATACATGACCGGCGGCAAAGTCATCATCCTTGGCGAAACCGGCAAGAACTTCGCAGCCGGCATGTCCGGCGGCACCGCCTACATCCTCGACCTGGATGAACGCATGTGCAACAAAGAACTCATCAACCTGGAACCTTTGACCAACAAAGAAGAGGCAGCGGAAATCAAGAAACTCATCGAGACCCACTACCTCGCCACCAAGAGCCGCAAAGCCGAAGCCATCCTCGCCCGTTGGGACTCCTACCTCCCCAGATTCACCAAAGTCATCCCGAAAGAATACGAAGCCATGGAAATCGAAATCAACAAAGCCATGGCCGAAGGGCTGGATAAAGAAACCGCGATCAAAGTGGCGTA
>CAVHZP010000182.1:0-4535 GCA_963640485.1 bacterium
CACTTACGACGATACCATTATCATTTTTAGTAGTCAGTGATCAGTAATTGGTGGTCAGGGCGCGTTTTCCTTTTGGCGAAAAGCTTTTCCGATTTCCGCTATGACTGCATAAATCCATCATAACAAAAAGAGTAGCAAATGATATTTGAATACCATTTGCTACTCTTTTTTATTAGCTAACCGGTTATACGATAAACGGGATCACGGTAGTGATAACGCAAAGTGCGGCCTGACGTCTGACCGTCCTCCGGCCAACCCCCGCCCTTCGGGCCCTCCCCCTTCCAGAGGAAGGGGGTCAAAAAGCGGGAGCAGCACCAGTGTCCTGACTACCGACTACCGACTACTGACTACCGATTACAAAACCGATAGCGCTATCTTGCTACCCCTTACACCAGCTTGCTGAAATCGCCCCAGGTCTGGAAGAGAGCGAGGGTCTGGAGGAGCTGGGAGATGCGGTTTGCTTTGACTGCTTCGTCGTCCACCATGACCATCACGTTGTCCAGGTAATCGTTGATGGGCTGAGTCAGTTTCTTCAAAATCGGAAGAGCTTCGCCGTAGTTGTATGCGGCAAAGAGCGGGAGGGCTTCTGCTGCTACCGCATCATAAGCGTCCTGCAATTTCTTTTCCACGTCTTCGGCGAAAAGGGCCGGGTCCACAGCGCCGCCGGATTTGCCTTTGGTGATGTTGAAGAGGCGGGTCACTGCCTGGCGAAGGTCGGCTTCGTCTTTCAGGTGGCTTTCTGCCATGGAGCGGGCTTTGAGGAAGAGTGCATATACGTCATCCACCGGGCCGGCGAGGACGGCGTCGATGATGTCGTAAGCGATGCCTTCATCAAGCATGATGACTTTGATGCGCTGACGGAAGAAATCTTCGATCTGCGAGAGCACGGTAGCCTTGGCTTCTTCTTCGCCCGGCAGGAGAGCCAGAGCAGCGCGGATGCCTTCTCTCACGTCCCAGTGAATCTTTCCATCTACCAGGATATTCACAGCGCCGATGGTCTGGCGGCGGAGGGCGAAGGGATCCTGGGAGCCGGTGGGAATGAGGCCACGGAGGAAGGTAGCTGCCAGGTTATCCAGTTTGTCTGCCAGAGAGAGGGCGCGTCCGATGGACTGCTGCGGCAGGATATCACCGGCAAAGCGTGGCATGTACTGTTCAAAAATCGCCTGGGCTACATTTGCTTTTTCGCCGTCCAGGAGTGCGTATTCCTTCCCCATTTCGCCCTGGAGTTCGGTGAATTCGGTCACCATGCCGGTGGCGAGGTCGGACTTGGAAAGGAAAGCAGCGCGGTCTGCGTCAGCCGCTTCTTCGGCGGTAAAGTCCCAGCCGGCGCCGATGGCAGCGGTGAGTTTCTGCAGGCGGTCCGCTTTATCGCGCATATCGCCCATGCCTTCCTGGTAGTTGATGCGGGTCAGGTTTTCGCGATGGCCTTCGAGACTCTTCTTGCGGTCATTTTCGAAGAAGAATTTCGCATCATCCAGGCGGGCGCGGAGCACCTTTTCATTGCCGTGCTGTACGTTTTCGAGAGCCTTGGTGCCGCCGTTTCTGACGGTGAGGAAATAAGGCATCAGAGAGCCGTCTTCGTTTCTGACGGGGTAGTATCTCTGGTGATCACGCATCGGAGTAACCACAGCGGGCACCGGAAGTTTCAGGAATTCGTCGTCAATGCGGCCGTAGAGTGGCGTCGGGTATTCGACGAGATAGTTGATTTCTTCCAAAAGGTCCGCATTGTGCCATACCTGGCCGCCCAGTTCTTTGGCGACTTTCAGGAGGCCTTCCTGGATAAGGCTGCGGCGTTCGTCCTGGTCTACGATGACGAAGGCTTTTCTCATGGTTTCCTGGTAGGACAGCGGGTCGGAAATCACCACTTCTTCTTTACAGAGGAAACGGTGTCCACGGCTCACGTTGCCGCTCTTCACATGGGCAAATTCCATGGGGATTACTTTGTCGTCGCAGAGGGCGATAATCCAGCGAACCGGACGGATGAAGTGAGCTTCTTCGTCAGCCCAACGCATGCTTCTGGCGAAGTTCAGACCGGTGATAAGAGAAGTGAAGAGAGTCGGCAGCACGTCTTCTACCGGTTTGCCGCGGCTCACCACGTGAGCCCAGGTGTAGTCCCCTTCTTTCACCAGTTCCGATGCGTCGATGCCCTGGCCTCTAGCGAAGCCCTGGGCGGCGCGGGTCGGATTTCCATCAGCGTCGAAAGCCGCCTGGATAGAAGGACCGCGTTTCTTGATTTCCTCATCGGGCTGTCCATCGGCTGCGCCTTTCACCAGCACCGCCAGTCTTCTGGGTGTGGCGTAAATGGTGATGGATTCGGTGGAAATACGATTTTCTTCAAACTGGGAAGCAGCGAGAGTTTTCAGCTGATCCACCACGCCGGACATGATGTTTGCCGGCATTTCCTCGGTACCGATTTCTAAAAGAAGATTCTTACTCATTCTGCTTCGCCTCCTTTAAGCATGGGGAATCCCAATTCTTTCCGCTTCTTCAGCCACGCCTTGGCGCACATGCGAGCCAGATTTCTCACGCGGGAAATGTATTCCGTGCGTTCCGAGAGGGAAATGGCGCCGGCTGCGTCCAAAAGGTTGAAGGAATGGGAACATTTCAATACATAGTCGTAAGCCGGCAGTACCAGACCTGCTTTCACCACTTTCTGCGCTTCCTTTTCGTACATATCGAAAAGCTTGAAGAGCATGTCGTGGTCGGAGAGCTCGTAGCTGTAGACGGACTGTTCGTATTCATTCTGGTGCCAGATGTCGCCGTAGGTGACGCCATCGGTCCATTCCAGATCATATACATTGTCCTTTTCCTGGATGTACATGGCGATACGTTCCAGGCCGTAGGTGATTTCTACGGAAACCGGATGTTCATCAATACCGCCGACCTGCTGGAAATAGGTGAACTGGGTGATTTCCATGCCATCGAGCCATACTTCCCAGCCGATGCCCCAGGCGCCCAGGGTCGGGGATTCCCAGTTATCTTCTACGAAACGGATATCGTGTTCTTCCGGATCGATGCCCAGCTCCTTCAAGGATTCCAGGTAGGTTTCCTGGATGTTGTTCGGAGACGGCTTCATGATCACCTGGAACTGGTGATGCTGGTAGAGACGGTTCGGGTTGTCGCCATAGCGGCCATCGTCAGGACGGCGGGACGGTTCCATGTACGCTACATTCCACGGTTCCGGTCCGATGGTGCGAAGGAATGTGGCCGGGTTCATGGTGCCGGCGCCTTTTTCTGTGTCGTAGGCTTCTCCGAGTACGCAGCCCTGGTTGGACCAGAACTTCTGGAGAGCTAGCACGATCTGCTGAAATGTCATAATTTCTCCTCCAAACAATATAAAAATCCCTGTAACATAAAAGTTACAGGGACGAGTTACAGGGATAACCCGCGGTTCCACCCTCATTGGTCAGTAGACCCACCTTGATTGTATCATTTCCCTACTTATGTTCAGGAAACAGCTCCGAAACGCCTTCGCCCTCTCGCCGGCCTCTCACCACCACCGACTCGCTGCCTTGAGAACTACTCCTCTTCTTCCTCGCCGTATTTATGAGACATTGTAGCAAATCGGGAAATAAAAGTAAAGGAAAATTTGGTGGTGCATGGGGCTGGAGGTTTTGTAGTCGGTAGTCGGTAGTCAGTAGTCGGGGCGCGATTAGCTGCGTTCTCATTTCTTCCGGCTTCCGCTATCGACTTAGTAATCAGTGGTTCCCTAGCCCTTGCTTCCGAAAATAACCGTCAGAATAGCAGCCGCTGCCATGCCTCCCAGTGCCAATAGGCCACCGGCTTTGGCTACTTTCTTGTGACTGCTGTGCTTTTTCGCTTCGGGATAGGGTCCCTCTTTACGAACAGCCGCAAGCTCAGGCATCACCTGCGCAAATTTAGGAATCAAATTTTCCAGGAGCGCTACCGCCCGGGCTGCTTCCTCTTCGGTGGGATCCGGATTTCTTTCATCTTTTGCATCATTGCAAAGCACACGGAGCTGGTGGAGCTCCCCAGCAAACGTCGCATCAATAGTGCCATGCTGCTCTAATTCGTTGATGCAGTCATTTCTATGTTCATGAATCCACACCACCGGCTCAAGCTGGCTCTTCTCTAGATTCTTCACGATATATTCCAAAGCCTTGCCCGCTTTCAAGAGCGCCGCTTCCGGATCGTCCTTCGCGTAAGCCTCCGCCTTCTCACAATACCGATAAAGTTCCGGATAGGTTTCTTTGATGTTGTCTAAGTATTTCATATGTTTCCCCTTTCTTCCCCGGGCACTTCCCAGAAAATCGCCCGATTTTTCTTATTATACCTTAATAAACTTATCACGTGCAATCTCTTTTAAGAGCCACTGATCAAATCGTTCCCCTTGCGATTTCTTCTCGGATGAACAAGCAGCCAAATGCGTCCTGACTACTGATCACTGATTACTGACTACTAAACCACTATGCTTTACGACTATCCCCTTTCATATGCACAAAGTATTTGCCCCGCCCTTCCCTTTCGGCTATACTACAGGAAACGGACGGGGAAATTTGATTTCCTTATCCATA
>CAVHZP010000183.1:0-4534 GCA_963640485.1 bacterium
AAATCCTCAAATAGCTCACTATTCTCGGATTTCCTTTCCTCGTCTTGCATAAAAATTCCAGTATAATTTCTGATAACGATTTAATCAGTGGTTCCCTAACTGAAGCGCAAATAGAAGAATGGGAGGAAGTTATGAGTCAAGAAAAAGATGTCCGCTTGGAAGATGTAGAAGCGGGCAAGGCAGAGCTGGACCGGAAGGCGCAGCAGATGCTGGAAGAGAAGGATGCGGATTCCCGCATGCGTATTTACGAAGGGCCTTTAGGGAAAGCATTGGTGGGGCTCTTGTGTGTGTGGACATTGTTCCAGCTGTATTTCACCACCGTCGGCGCCATCAGCGCGGTGAATCTTCGCGCCATCCATTGTATTTTCCTGTTGTTGTTTACATTCCTTTTATTTCCTACGTATAAAAAGGAAAAGCGCCGGAGAAAGATCCCGCCTATCTGGGACTGGTTCTTCATTGCCGGTTCCATCGGGTCGTTCCTGTACCTGATTTTGAATTACACCCGCATCGCCCAGACCGGCGGACGCATCAGCGATATGGAAATCGGCATCGCTCTTGTGGCGATCGTCTGCGTCTTCGAAGCCGCTCGTCGTGCTTCAGGAAATCTGGCGATCCTTGCCGCTGTGTTCCTGGCGTACAACTGGTTCGGTGCGTACCTGCCGGGCTACTTCGGTCACAACGGCTTTACTTTGAAGCGCGTCCTCATCACCCAGTTCTGGGGCACCCAGGGCGTGCTGGGCACCGGTATTGGCGTATCGGCCACCTACATTTTCCTTTTCGTTGTGTTCGGCGCGTTCCTGAAACACAGCGGATTTTCGAAATTCATCAATGATTTCTCGCTGACTCTGGTGGGGCGCACCTCCGGTGGTCCGGCGAAGGTGGCGGTCATCGCCTCCGGCCTCATGGGCATGATCAATGGCTCTGCCATCGCGAATGTAGCCACCACCGGCACCATCACCATTCCTTTGATGAAGCGCACGGGCTACAAAAAAGAATTTGCCGGCGCGGTAGAAGCCGTAGCTTCCACCGGCGGCCAGTTCACGCCGCCGATCATGGGCGCTGTGGGCTTCGTTATGGCTGAATTTTTGAATCTGTCTTACACCTATGTGGCTCTTGCCTCCATCACGCCGGCGCTGCTCTACTATGTAGGGCTCCTCTTTGCCGTTCATTTCGAGGCAAAGCGTCTGGGCCTCTCGGGCATTGCGAAGGAAAATATTCCCGATGCCATGGTGGTCATCAAAGAACAGGGCCACCTGGTGTTGCCACTGGTGAGCCTCATCGGCCTCATGTTTGCCGGCTTCACACCGCTCTATGCAGCCGTGATTTCCATTTTCGTCACCATCGGCGCCAGCTGGATCCGCAAGGAAACCCGCATGGGTCCGGCGAAAATCCTGGAAGCTACGGTGGAAGGCGCGAAGAGTGCGATTTCCGTCGGTGTGTGCTGCGTCATCATCGGCATCATCATCGGCACCGTCACCCTGACCTCCATGGGCCTCAATATGGGCTACCTCATCCTGTCTGTGGTGCAGGGAAATAATATTTACCTCGCCGGCTTCCTGGTGATGATCATGTCCGCCATCCTGGGCATGGGCGTCCCCGGCGTAGCAGCTTACGTTATCGTGCAGGCAGTGGCAGTACCGGTTCTCATCAAGGCCGGTGCGATCCCGCTGATCGCGCACCTCTTCTGCCTGATTTATGCGTGCCTCTCCAATATTACGCCGCCGGTGGCTATGTCCGCCTATGTGGCATCGGGCATCGCAGACTCTGACCAGACCAAGACCGGTCTGTGGGCGGTCCGCCTGGGGCTCATCGGATTTATTATTCCGTTCTTCTTCCTGGATAATCCGGTACTCCTCATCGGCGTGGATCCCAATGCTACCATTTGGGAATCCGGTTGGGCTATTTTCACTGCCACCGTGGGTACCTATGCCCTCGTAGCGGGCCTGGAAGGCTGGATTATTCGCAAGGCAAATGTGATTGAGCGAATCATCCTCATCGCCGCCTCGCCGCTCCTCCTCTTCCCTGGAATCCTCACCGATATCATCGGTGTAGGCGGCATCGCTGCCGTCTCCCTCTTCCAGTGGATGCGGAGCAGAAAAGCATAAGAAAAAGCGTCAAGGGCTTTTGGCTCTTGGCGCTTTTGTTTTGGGGATAAGGGGTGGGCTGGTGCCGGGTCCGCTAGTGCGTACATGTCGATGCAGCTTCTGGCTTCTGGCTGCTAGCTGCTAGCCGGCTAGAGGAATATTTTGCTGAGAGCAAAGTGCGTCCCGCGATGACTGGAAGCAGGAAATAGTTTGCGCACCGATGATTGCGTGCTTTGTGTGAATAGCACTCATCGGTGAGATGTCACTCTAGCCCACCAGCAGCCAGCAGCTAGGGGCTAGGAGCTGCATCGACATGTTCGCACTGGCGGGTGCAGCGCTAGCCTCCCATTGCCGCGATGGCCTTTTCCAGTAGCCGGTAGAAATCTTCCTTCTCCTTCTCATCCATGAGAGACAGAAGGCGGGTCTCCGTTTGATTCATATTTCTATAAGCCGTCCGGCAGTGGGCTTTCCCTTCCTCCGTGAGCCGCAGCCACTTGGCGCGCTTGTTGTCCGGGTCCGGGAGGTAGGTGACCATGCCTTTTTCCAAAAGCCTTTTGTACACGCCTACCGATGTGGGCTGGGAGACGGAGAGGTCCTTCTCGATGTCCTTCATCGAAGCCGTGCCCTCAGGCCGCTGGTCCAGCAGCGTGAGCACGCGGATCTGCGTCATGGTAAGCCCTTCGCTCCGAAGCTCATTATTCACCTGCCGCGTCAATATATCGTTCAATCGTTTCAGCAAAATGCCGCACATTTTTTCTTCCATACTATCCCTCCGATGTATGTATGATAGCATGGAATGAGCCAGGGGGGAAGGGATAGGGGATAGGGGATAAGGGATAAGGGATAAGGGATAAGGCGCGTTTGGCTGTAGCGCGAGATGCTTGCCTTCTTCTCTGAAGAAGGTGGCCGTTAGGCCGGATGATGCTCACTCCTCGCTTTCAAATGCATCACCCGCTCTACTGGTACCCTCTTCAGAGAAGAGGACTTGTGTGCGAAAGCAGCTAAGCGCGCCTTATCCCTTATCCCCTATCCCTTATCCCTATTTACTTCAAAAACCCCCTTCACAAATACTCCCGTCATAGTATAATAGGAAGGAATCTATTTGCCGAAGAAAATCAAATGCATCGGCACTCCTGAGAAGGGGAGACCATGGGGTTTCCAAAGGAGAGTAGAAGAAAAGGAGAGAACATCATGAAAAAATGGAAGAAAGCCCTCGCGCTGTCTCTGGCGGCGCTCACACTGACCGGCGCTCTGGCTGGCTGCGGCGACGAAAAGAAAGCGGAAAGCGGTGCGAAACCGGCTGCCGGACAGACCATCAAAATCAATTTCCCGACTGCCGGCGCATCCGGCGCGCTCTATGCCGTAGGCGCAGCCATCACCAATATGTGGTCCAGCAACGTTCCCGGCGTGCAGGCATCGAGCCAGGCATCTGCCGGCGGCATCGCGAACCTGAACATGGTTGCCGAAGGCGAAGCCCAGGTATCCATCGCTATTTCCTCCAACGCTTACCAGTGCCTCAACGGGACCGACAGCTTCAAAGACCACGCGTACAAAGACCTGAAAGCCATCGGCGGCCTCTACATGAACCCGAACCAGGTAGTCGCTACCGCTGATTCCGGCATCAACAGTCTGAAAGACGTGAAAGGCAAGCACTTTGCTGTCGCTTCCGCCGGCTCCTCTGTATACAACGAATGTGAAACCCACTTCACCGCAGCCGGCCTTTCTTTCCCTGATGATCTGAAAGCGGAATACATCACTTTCACCGACGCTGCCGACATGCTGCAGAACGGCTCCATCGACGGCGCATGGATTATGTCCGGCGCTCCGGCATCCGCAGTGACCCAGGCTCTCACCGGCGGCGCGCATCTGGTAGAAATCGACGACAACCTCATCAAAGAACTGAAAGCCAAATACCCATGGTACACCAGCTACACCATCAAAGCCGGCACCTATCCGAACCAGGACAAAGACATCAATACATCTGCTATCAAGATGCTCATGTTCTGCCGCGGCGACCTGCCGGAAGATGTGGTTTACAACCTCACCAAGACCCTGTGGGAACACATCGACGAACTCGGCGCTTCCCAGAAGAACCTCAAAGGCCTCACCGCTGAAAATGCAGTGAAGGACATCGCAGACATCCCCCTCCACCCGGGCGCTGCGAAATACTATAAAGAAATCGGCGTGTTGAAATAAGACGCGCTGAATGCAAAGAGCTGCGGAATTTGTTCCGCGGCTCTTTTCTTTTTGGGTAGTCGGTAATCGGTAGTCGGTAGTCAGGTGCACCTTTGACGCTAGTTTCAAAAGTGCCTGGACCACTTATCATTGCTCGCTTAAAACACTGGCGTTTAAACCGCTGCTCCGTCATCCTGAGCGAAGTCGAAGAATCTGCTCGCAATAGCGGAAAATCGGAAAATTCTTACGGTAGGTCGACGCGCCCTGATTACTGA
>CAVHZP010000184.1:0-4524 GCA_963640485.1 bacterium
CGCCGATGTAGCCGCCGGAGAGGAGCGCCAGGGTGATGATGCCCATGGATTTCTGCGCATCATTGGAGCCATGAGAGAAAGCCATCAGCGCTGCCGATGCCATCTGGATATGGCGGGAAATATAATTCACTTTCGATTTCCCTACGTTACGGAAAATCACATAGAGAAGAGTCATAATCACATAGCCCATGCCCAGAGCCACCACCGGGGAAGCCACCAGGCCGATGACGATGGTGAGGACGCCGGCGAGATGAATGGCTCCGGTGCCGTAAGAAATCACCACAGCACCGATGACGCCGCCGATGAGGGCGTGAGACGAGCTCGAGGGCATGCCAATGCGCCAGGTGAATAAGTTCCAAATGATAGCAGACGCCAGAGCCGCGATGAGCACTACCGAGTCTACCATGTGAGGAGATGTGACGATTTCCCCGCCGATGGTCTTTGCCACGCCGGTGGAAATCATAGCCCCTACGAAATTCAGAAGGGCCGACATCATGATTGCAATCTTCGGACTCAGCGCGCGGGTGGCCACGCAAGTCGCGATCGCATTCGCCGTATCGTGAAAGCCGTTAATGAAGTCGAAAGCCAAAGCCAGGACGATTACCAGCCCCACCAGGTAGATATCAGGCATACTTCATGACCACCTCTTTGATCAGGTTCGCCACTTTTTCGACCCGATCGCAGGTGTCCTCCATAGCCTCCATGATTTCCTTCCAACGGATAATTTCCATCACATCGTGGGTCCCGTCGAAAAGTTCGGAAATAGACTGGCGATATATAGCATCCCCTTCACTTTCCAGGGAATTCAGCTTCCTCGCCCGCTGTCCGATTTCGATTTCATTCTTATCAATATCTTTGAGGAGACGGAAAAGTGTGATGAGCTCTTCCGACATTTCGATGAGAATATCCGCCATGCGCAGCGGCAGTTCCGAACCAGTGCCGGCATGGTAGAGCTTCAGACTCAACACCACGTCCTTCACGTCATCGACGCAGTCGTCCAATGTGCTGGTGAGCATGAAAAAATCTTCTCTGTCAATGGGGGTGATGAACACATGGCGCATCTTTGCCGCAATGTCATGAGTTACCCGGTCTGCCTGATGCTCCAGCTCCCGCGCTTCTTTGGAGTATTTCTCCAACTTCGACGGGTCCTGCAGTACTTCCTTTGCCATCAGGGTCCCTTTGCGGAAAAACTCGGCGTTCGTCACCAGGAAATCAAAAAACTCTTCATGCTTATTAACCAGACTGAACATGGCGTCCTCCGTTTTTACAAACACTGTACGTATATCCCTATGGTATATCATCTATGTAAAGTCTGTGTAAAATTTCCGCGAGTTGTATAAAGAAATTGAAATTTTAATGATCGTAGAGAGACTGGCGCTATCGGTTTCGTAGTCGGTGGTCGGTAGTCGGTAGTCAGTCCGCAATTTTCGCTAGGGATCCACTGATTAAATCGAAGAATCAGTGGGTTCCTAGCGCATACGTAGAGATGCTACGGTTATACGGTAAACGGTTTACGGTAGTGGGACTGTAGTCAAATGCGCCCCGACTACCGACCACCGACTACCGATTACAAAACCAATAGCATAAACTTGCACCCAATCCCCCTTTGTGCTACTATAAGGACAAGCTAAGGGAAATCTTATTTCCCGGCGAAAAATTTCAGAGGGGAAGCAGAGTCTTTGAGACTATTGCGCTGAATTCGGTGAAAATCCGAAACTGGACAAACCAGCCGTGAAGGAGAAATCCCAGTCGGACGTCGCCTGTTTCCAACATCGTATCTGCGGCCGTAGTGTACCTATGGGCGGAGTGGATGCTGGTAGCAGTGTCTCATTCTCCCACATGGCGCGCGGATTTTTTATTTCTCACCGCCCCGATTTCCAGGAAAGGAACAGCCACATGAAAATCAAGGACGAGATCAAGCGCATCGAAAGTGCCAAGGGGAATATGGTCCTTGTAAACAAGGCCTCCTACCTTTCCATCCTGAAAGAACTCAGCATTCTTCGTTTCAAAGTCCGGAAAGCGGAAGACTGGACCACCCCGGCCCAGGTGCTCACGCTCTCCCGGGAGGGCTACATGGCCCGGTATTGGAAACCGGATAGCAGTCCGGCGAAAAGCAAAGGAGAAAAGAAAATGGCAGATCAGGTAGAAGTTACAGTAGCAAAAGAAAAAGTAGCCGCATTCCAGAAATATCTGGAAGAAAATCAGATCCAGGGCTTTGGCCTCCAGGATTTCCAGAACGAAGTCCATGCCCAGGCATTCCGCAGCAACCTGCCGGTAGAAGGCACAAACCTTCCCTTCATGATCCTCTTGGACGACAGCGTATACACCATGCTGCAGGTACAGGTCGCTTCCGCTATCGCTGTAGGCGACAAGAGAGAAAAAATCTGCACCTTCCTGAACGATCTCAATGAACAGTATCGCATGCTGAAATACAGCGCTGACGCTTCCGGCAACGTGCTCCTCACCTGCTGCATCCCCGCCGGCGTCCCCCACTTCGAACCGGCTCTGGTCATCGCTATCCTGAACCAGCTGCAGGGTCACCTCAACGCCCTCTATCCGGAAATCATGAAACAGCTGTGGGCAAAATAAGTTGTTTTTAACGCTAGTGGTTTAGTGGTCAGTAATCAGTAACTAGTAATCAGGACGCGCTTTCCGCAATGTAACCTCCTTCCTCTGGAAGGAGGGGGACCGCAAAGCGGTGGAGGTTGGCATCTCACTAAGCAATCCAACCCCCGCCCTACGGGCCCTCCCCCTTCCACAGGAAGCGGATAAAAGCAAAAATGACGCAGCAGCCAAATGCGCCCTGACTACTGATTACTAATTACTGATTACTACTCCCCAAGCGATTTTTCTCACACATTCCAACACGAAAGAAGGTACTCTCATGTATATGAAACACATCGCTATGGCAGCTCTCATGGCTGCTGCTTCCTTCGGCCTCATGGGCAGCGCTGATGCTGCTGTAGGTCAGGTCAATGTAGGCGCTGTCCTCCAGAGCAGCCAGGCTTTCCAGAAAGCTGGCCAGACCTATGCTGCTGAACAGAAAAAAGCACAGGACCAGTTCGACAAACAGTCCAAATCCATGAATGACCAGGAAAAGAAAGCCCTGGCAGAAAAACTCTCCGCTGACTTGGCTAAAAAAGAAGCCGACCTCATGAAACCAGTACAGGACAGCATGAAAGCCGCTGTAGAAAAAGCAGCTAAAGACAAAAAAGTAGACACCGTCATCTCCGCCGGCTCCCTCATGTACGGCAAAGTAGACGTAGATCTCACCGAAGATGTAAAAGCAAACATGAAATAAGATTTGCAATCGAAAACGCCCTGCTTTCTAACAGCGGGGCGTTTTTTTGTTGGGTGAAAGGACTAGTGCTGCTGCCGCCAGTGCGTACATGTCGATGAAGCTCCTAGCTCCTAGCTGCTGGCTGCTAGCCGGCCAGAGCTACAAAATCACCGATGAGCGCTATTCACACATACCACGCGCCAGCCTCCACTACAAGCGGTTCCCCGCCTTCCTGAGGAAGGATCCGAAGGGCAGGGGGCGTCGCTAGCGGTCAACCAGATATCTGCTACTTCCACTAATCGCGGGACGCTCTTTGCGATTGCAACAATGTTCCTCTAGCCGACTAGCAGCTAGCAGCCAGCAGCTAGCTGCAACATCACCATGTATGCACCAGCGGTATTTCCCCAAAATAAAATCCCCAAAACGGATACGGCCGCTTCGGGGGTTTCTTTTGCTATGAAATTAATAGTTTTCCGCTTTGATAGCGAAGAAGCTCTGCGGGTGGCCGCATACCGGGCATTCTACCGGTGCTTCTACGGATTCAGCGGTGAAGCCGCAGTTTGCGCACATCCAGAGTTTCTTTTCGCCTTTTTTGAAAACCTGACCGTTTTCTACGTTGGCAAGGAGCAGTTTGTAGCGAGCTTCGTGCTGCTTTTCGATTTCGCCAACTTTAGCCAGCAGGAAAGCGATCTGTGGGAAGCCTTCTTTTTTCGCAGTTTCAGCGAATTCCGGATACATAGAGGTCCATTCGTCGTTTTCGCCGTCAGCCGCCATTTTCAGATGTTCAGCGGTGGATTTCTTCAGATCCCCTACCAGCCAGAACCACAGTTTGGCGTGCGCTCTTTCATTAGCGCCGGTTTCACGGAACAGGTCAGCGATCTGGCGGGAAATGGACGGATCCTTTTCTGCTTCCTGAGCGAACAGGTTGTACTTCACATGAGCCTGGGATTCACCGGCAAATGCAGCACGCAGATTTTTTTCGGTCTGGGTGCCGGCAAGTCTCTTCATTTCTTCTAATACTTTTGCTTCTTCCATTGTCTTATCCTCCTGATTTTACACTTATACAATGAATTTTCCCCATAAATCGTACGGTTTAAGTATAGGGGAAATTAAACCACTTGTCAATTCCAAAAATTTTATAGGAAAACTCCTAAAGTTGGTGGTGAATACTGCGGAGATTTAGTGGTCAGTAATTAGTAATCAGTGGTCGGTGCGCATTTTACCACAGTGTAACCTCCTTCCTT
>CAVHZP010000185.1:0-4450 GCA_963640485.1 bacterium
ATCATCCGGCCTGACGGCCACCTTCTTCAGAGAAGAAGGCATATGCGCATCTCCCACTACTACAAAATGCGCCATATCCCTTATCCCATATCCCTTATCCCTTTAAACTCACTTCGTCTCCGCCCAGTTCTTCCCTTCATTCACGTCCACCAGGAGCGGGACGGAGAGAGGGACCACGGATTCCATGGTTTCCTTCAAAAGGGCCGCGATTTCTGCTTTTTCTTCGTTCGTCACTTCTGCCACCAGTTCATCGTGAACCTGCAGGAGGACGCGGCTCTTGTAGCCGCCTTTTTCCATCTTCTCCTGCACGGCGATCATGGCCAGTTTCATGATGTCGGCGGCGGTACCCTGGATGGGCGTATTCATGGCCATGCGTTCCGCCAGAGCGCGGCGCATGAAATTCTTGGTATGAATGTCCGGCAGCTCCCGGTAGCGACCGAAGAGGGTGGTGGCGCGACCGGTTTCCTTTGCTTTTTCGATCAGCTGATTCATGAAATCGTGAATCTTCGGGTACCGGGCGTTGTATTTGTCGATATAGTCCTGCGCTTCTTTCGGCGAGATGCCCAGCTGCCGGGACAGGCCGAAGGCGCTGATGCCGTAGATGATGCCGAAGTTCACCGCCTTCGCGTGGCTGCGCTGCTCCGGTGTCACGTCCTCGAAAGGAATGCCCAGGACTTCGGCAGCGGTGCGGCGGTGAATGTCTTCGCCGCTGTTAAACGCTCGGATGAGACTCTCGTCACCGCACATATGCGCCAGGATGCGAAGTTCCACCTGGGAGTAGTCGGAGGAAATAAAGGCATCGTATCCCTCGCCGGGGACGAAGAGGGAGCGAATCTGCCGGCCCTCTTCGGTGCGGACCGGGATATTCTGCAGGTTCGGGTCCGAGCTGGAGAGGCGCCCGGTGGCAGTGACGGTCTGATTGAAGGAGGTGTGGATGCGTCCCGTTTCCTTGCGAATCAAGAGGGGCAGCGCGTCGAGATATGTAGAAATCAATTTCGAAAGGGTGCGGTAGCGAAGAATCTTCTTCACGAATGGATAGTCCACCGCCAGATTTTCCAGCACGTCAGCGGCAGTGGAGTAGCCGGTCTTGGTTCGTTTCCCCGCCGGAAGTCCCAGCTTTTCGAAAAGAATAATGCCCAACTGTTTCGGCGAATTGAGATTGAACGGCTCGCCGGCTTCGGTGTAAATGTCCCTCACCAAGGCGCGCACTTCTTTCTCCATGGCTTCCTTGACTTCCTGCCAGCGCCCCTGGTCGGTGGCGATGCCCGCCTTCTCCATGGCAGAGAGCACTTTCACCAACGGCCCTTCCACGGTTTCATAGAGCACCGTCACGCCGTTGTCGTCCAATTTCTTTCGGCATGGTTCGTAAAGGGAAAGGAGGAATGCCGCTGAAAGGCCGCCTTTTTCCTCGAAGGTTTCCAGCTCATCAGGATACACCGAAGGCACGCCGTAAAGGCTGGCCATGAAAGAGAAGGGATAGGTCACGCGGGTGGGATCCAGGAGATACGACGCGATGGTGACGTCGAAGAAAGGAAGATTTCCGCAAGGGAAATCGGACTCCAGCAGCGCCTTCGCGTCCACGGTAATCACAGTCTCTGCTTCTGCCAGCGTCTGAGACAGCGCTTCAAACTGGTCGGGCTTCGCGAAGAATACATTTTCTCCATCAGCAATGCAGATTTCCTTCACTGTATGGAAAGGCGCCGCGCCTTCCAGGTCTGCAAAGACGGCCACCGTCTTCCCGCCAAAGCTCTCGCCCTGCCAGGGACGCACATTCTCTACGGCCGCGTGGCTCTCTGCTTTCTTTTCCTCTGCCAGCTGCTGGAAACGAGGCAGCGCCAGGAACTGGGACAGGAGATTGATACCCAGCTTTTCAAAAAGCTCTTTCATCTCTGCGCCGTGGACCGGCTCTTTCATTTCCGAAAGGCTGCTTTCCATGGGCACGTCCCGCTTGATGGTGGCGAGCTGGTAGGAAAGGTAGGCCATGTCTTTGTTTGCCGCCAACTTTTTGCCGAGAGCGCCTTTGATTTCGGAAACATGGGCATAAATTTCATCTAAGGTGCCATACTGGGCGATGAGCTTCTGCGCCGTCTTCTCGCCTACGCCGGGGACGCCGGGGATATTGTCCGCCGTGTCGCCCATGAGGGCCTTCATGTCGATCACCTGGGACGGCGTGATGTGGTATTTCTCCTCTACCGCCGCCGGCGTCATGGCCGCCATCTGGGTGATGCCCTTCTGCGTGAGGTACACCGTGGTGCGGTCGCTGGAGAGCTGCAGTGCATCACGGTCACCGGTGACGATGTACACCGGCAGCTCCTTCTCATAGCGAAGAGACAGTGTCCCTAAGATGTCATCGCCTTCGTAACCGTCTAAGCTGTACACCGCCACGCCTAAGACCCGCATCACGTCGCGAATCAAATCGAACTGGGGCACCAGCTCCGGCGGCGCCGGTTTGCGCGTCGCTTTGTAGCCGTCAAACATGTCCGTGCGGAAGGTGTGGCGGTCCTTGTCGAAAGTGATAGCCATGTACTCCGGATCGAAATCTTTGTACAATCCCAAAAGCATCCGAAGAAATCCATACACTGCATTCGTAGGAACGCCTTCGGGCGATGTCATAGTCGGCGGAAGTGCATAGAAGGCGCGGTATAACAGACTGCTGCCATCAATGATCACCAATTTCTTTTCCATAATGTCTCCTGTCTCATAGCATACAATGGTCGATTTGGTTTTTATTATATCATAAAAGGAAAAGCGGGGAGTGGGGCTACCAGTTTTGTAATACTCCCCATCTCCCATTCGTATAAGCAGTAAGCGAGATTCTATCATTTCATAAGGAGGAAATACAAATGGCAAATTCGAAAGAAGAGATTTTGGCAAATTTGAAAGAATTCGCGAAGAGCAATCCCGCAGCGGCGATGTTCCTCTCCGGCGCCAGCATTGATTCCATGTACGCATTGGCCAAGGACCAGCTCGGCGATGTATCCTATGAAGAATTCAAAAAAGTCTTCGAGGAACTGAGCAAATACTTGAAGGACGAAGCCTGATAGCCGCATGCAAAAAGAACCGCGAGATTTTTCTCGCGGTTCTTTTTGCATGCGGCGGGAAAGCAGTCAAACGCATCCCGACTACTAACTACTAATTACTAATTACTAACTACTGATCACTGATTACTGACCACTAAACCAATAGCGCCATCCCGCAAATTAGCGCATGAAAAAAGCCCATCCCTAAGGATGAGCTTTTCTTTTGAACTGGTGCGGTCGGAGAGATTTGAACTCTCACGGATTACTCCACTACCGCCTGAAGATAGCGCGTCTGCCAGTTCCGCCACGACCGCATGGTTGAGGGATTTTGTAAAAAGAGTGGTGCGGCTGGTGAGACTTGAACTCACACGATCGAAAGATCACTACCCCCTCAAAGTAGCGCGTCTGCCATTCCGCCACAGCCGCAGGAATGGTGCCTCAGAACGGAATCGAACCGTTGACACATGGATTTTCAGTCCATTGCTCTACCAACTGAGCTACCGAGGCAAAAGAAAGTGGCGACCCGGATCAGATTTGAACTGACGATCTCCGCCGTGACAGGGCGGCATGTTAGACCACTACACCACCGGGCCTTATGGTGGGCGATGACAGGATCGAACTGCCGACATTCTGCTTGTAAGGCAGACGCTCTCCCAGCTGAGCTAATCGCCCATGGTGACCTGTGGGGGATTCGAACCCCCGAACCCGCCGTGAAAGGGCGGTGTCTTAACCGCTTGACGAACAGGCCACATATGGTGATCCACCCGCGACTCGAACGCGGGACACCTTGATTAAAAGTCAAGTGCTCTACCGACTGAGCTAGTGGATCATTTGGCAGGGGTAGCAGGATTCGAACCTACGAATGACGGAGTCAGAGTCCGTTGCCTTACCGCTTGGCGATACCCCTATGGCTCCTGAAGCAGGGTTCGAACCTGCGACATCGTGATTAACAGTCACGCGCTCTACCGGCTGAGCTATTCAGGAATATATAAAAACATCATTTCTGATGTTTTTATCAATGGAGCGGAAAACGGGACTCGAACCCGCGACCCCAACCTTGGCAAGGTTGTGCTCTACCACTGAGCTACTTCCGCATGTTGCTTAACAGCGATATCATTATATCACAGTTTTGCACTTTGTCAAGTACCAGATTTTCGAATTCAATCAAGTTTCTGATTTCTTGGCTTGCCGCTGTATCAGCGACGAATGATATTGTATCATATCGTTTCGTTTGTGTCAACAAGGAATTTTCATTCAGTCAAGAAGTTTTTCGCTTGTCTCTCACTCGCCGTGCGACGAGGATTATTATATACGATTCGGTTTCATTTTGCAAGCCCCTTTTTTGAGAAATTTTGATTAGCGCTGGAGGAAGGGAGGGATAAGGGATAGGGGATAGGGGATAGGGGATAGGGGATAAGGGATAAGGGATA
>CAVHZP010000186.1:0-4403 GCA_963640485.1 bacterium
GACTTGCTTTTTGTTACTCCACCGGCGGCGGCAGAGGGCGCTGCAGAATCGTTTCCTTCGGTCCTTGGAATTGGAAATGGTGACCAAAGTGCCACATTCGGCGCAGCGGAATTGAAACACCGTCTCTTCCGAGCAGCTCTTATGGGAATGTTTCCAGTAGGATTCCTCACATTTCTTACTGCAGAACCGCATGCGGAAATCTTTGTGATCTCTGACCTGCACCAGTTTGCCGCATTTCCGGCAATGAAATTCGCGGATGACGGGGCCGTCTTCTGTGATGGCTCTCGGCGCCTCTTCTCTTTGGTGATAGGCTTTGCGCTTGCAAGTGGAAGAGCAGTATTTCTGCCAGGAACGCTTGGGAGTGAATTCCTGGCCACAAACGACACATTTCATGATGCTTTCCTCCTTCGCTTCATGAATTTTCTTTTGGCTTGGGGTGTCTTTTATGCAGTCTCCAAAGTCCCCCCTCACTACGCTCATCTTAGCAGGCCCCCACGGTGTCGCATATTATCCTTTGGGATACGCTTTTGGAAGAAAATCGCATACCGGAAAGGATAGTGGGGGAGGATACAGGGGGGATACCGGAACGCATAAAAGGATATGGTGTATGGGGGCGTCGGCTTGAGTGATCCTTCTCTGCGTGATGCGATTTAGGTTGAGCCAATGGAAGCAGATTGTTATGCCGGCGTAAGGGATTAGCCCTCCGGGAAAGCAATATTTTTTAGTTAAGATTTTTAATAATTTTAAATACGAGCAGTCGGAATTCATATGTCATGCAAGTCTTACGTGAGTAGACCTTCCTCCATAGGGCTACTTCTTGAAGTTTGCGCCATATAACAATTCTGACTGCTCGTATTTAAAATTATTAATTGAATAGCCTTGCATTAAAGGGCCGGTAAATGGTTATACGGTGAATGCCCACGGTAGTGGGGAAACCGGTATGCGCATCACTCCTTGAACCCGGAATCTCGAATCCGGAACCGTTTCCTTCATTGGCCCTTATACTTTGGTATACCCCGGGTATATCTCCGTCTGAAGCGTCGGATATGGCGAGGGATACGGGGGGACATGGAGCGAGGAAAGGGATATGAATTTCCGGTGGCGGGGGTACGGAAGGCGGGCGCAGGGAAATGGGAATCCCCACCGGAGGCATGGATAAAATGCATTTTATCTGAATAGTTCTTACAACAAAATGGATATTTATTCATTAGAATATACATTAAATTAAGATTAGACGGGGGGGGGGGTAGACCGTTTTAGAAGCTTATTAAAGGGTGGACACTTGGTGTCTAGATGATAATAAGTCCCCCCGCACGTTATAGTAAATAGGCGCTCCAAATCCACTATTTGCGGGATGCCAAAATAATTATGGCAGGGCGTCCGCTATCCGTGCCCATATCGAAGGGGCTACATTTTTCTTGCAATAGGTCTTGTGTATGATTTATAATAAATAGAATATTTATTCATTACATTCATGAGTAGAACGCAGCGCGCAGAGAGGTTCTGATGGCTGATAAGCCAGGGAAAAACTACACCTTAAACCCTGAACCTTAAAACCTGTAGCCTTATCTTTTCCCTATATATAATGGAGCAATTATGAGTTCTTGCCTTTCTTTTTTCTCAAGACCCCGGTTGATGGCGCGGATCCAGAAGGCGCTGGAGGGGCCGCTGCTTTGTGTGGTGGCGCCTATTGGCTACGGGAAGACAATGACGATGCAGGCGGCTTTGCCACCGCAGGCGACGTGGCAGACGATGGTGAGTGATTCACCGTCGCTTTTCCGGGATCGGGTGGTGTCTTTTTTCCGCCCTTATTCGCCGGCTATGGCAGATCAGATGTCGGCCATGGGATTTCCTTCGACGAAGCAGGAGCTGGATGCGGTGCTTTCTTATTTGGATACATTCAGCTTCGAGGAGCCTGCCTTTTTGGTGCTGGATGATTGCCATGTGTTGCCGGATCCGGCCGCGTGGCGGTTCATCGAGCTTTTGGCGCGGCGGCAGGTGAAGAATCTCCATGTGGTTCTGATTTCCCGGAACCGTCTGCCTTTGGCGCTGGAGGATTTGCGTCTGAAGGGGCTGGCTGTGGAAATCGGGAGCGAGGATCTGGCTTTCTCGGCAGAGGATATCCAGGGATTTTTCCGCCAGAACGGGCTTCGGATTTCTATTGCGGATAGCCGGATGCTTTTTGAGGCCACCAATGGGTGGATCAGCTCGGTGTATCTTTACGCGACGGGCTATAAGGCCTATGTGCGTCACCAGATGACTTTGAAAGAAGTGGTGGATTTCTCTGATTTCTTCGAAAATTACGAGGATAAGCAGATGCATCGGCTCCTGTCGGAGACGGTGTATCGTCCTTGCACGGAGGAGGAGAAGAAATTCCTGACGGCCATGTGCCATTTCGATGGGTTCACACTGGATGCGGTGGATTTCATCATGGACCGGATGCCGGATGTGGAGGAGTCGCCGCGGCGGATTTTGCAGAATCTTTTGAAGTTGAATAGTTTCGTCAGCCGGAATGCGTCCACAAATCGCTACGAGATCCATCCGGCGCTTCTCCGTTTCCTCCGGAAGCGTTTGCACTTGCAGTCGCGGACGATACAGGATCCGCTGTACAAGCTGTGGGGTGACTGGTATCTCCATACGAATGACCTCATGGCGGCGGTGAGTTGCTATCTGGAGGGGCACCATTACGCAGAGCTGCTCCGGCTTTTTGTGGCGCGGCAGGAAATTTTCAATGATTTCGAGCATAAGGCTCTCGTGGTTCGCTGCTTTAATGAGTGCCCGGTAGCTGTGAAGCGGGAGCATCTCCTGGCGTGCCTTTTGTGCGCGAAGTCTTTCCTTCTCTATAGTGAGCTGTCGCTTTTCAAGCGGACGCTTTTTGATGTGCAGTCCATGGTGAATGACATGGCGCCGGGGGCGGAGAAGAACTGGGCGCAAGGGGAGCTGGAGCTCTTGCTTGCTTTCACTTGTCTCGCCGATCTGCCGGAGATGTATGACCATCTGATGCGGGCCACCTTCCTGATGGAAGGAAAACCTTCGCAGGTGGTGGGACGGGATTTCCCCTTCGGCTTCGGGGCCAATGCGCTGGTCATGCTGATGTATCAGGAACCGGGGAAGCTGGCGGAAATGAAGCGGAGTTTCCTGGAAATCATACCGACGTATATGAGTCTGGTGCCCGGTGGTGGCGTGGGGGCGGCGGAGCTGCTCCTGGCGGAAGTGGCCTATTGCCAGGGGAACTGGAATGAGAGCTATGACCTGCTCCACGAGGCCATGGATAAGGCCCTGGAGGTGAACCAGACCGCGGTGCTCCTCATGTGCTATCACTTGCTCTTGCACCTGGCCTTCATTCACGGGGATTACCGGGAATATGAGCTGGTGCATCGGGAAATCACCCGGGTCGCCACATCGGCGAAGCGGCGGGAGCTTCGGTACTCGGCGCAACTCACCCGGGCCGACGGAATCCTCCTCAGCGGCGGCGATCTCAAGCAGCTGCCGGAATGGCTCCTCCTGGGCCGTTTCTACAGCGAAGAACTGCTACCGCCGGTGTGCCAGAGTGCGTTCATTCGATACGGCCGGCTCTTGATTACCCGGGAGTCTTACCAGGTTTTCCTTTCTTTCTATCGGGATATGGAAAATCTGAACCGCCGTCATCCCAGCAATATCATGATGATTTACGGGGACATATATCGCGCTGTAGCTCTCTTCGCTTCCGGGAAAATGGCGGAAGCCGAAGAAGCCCTCACCGCCGCCCTCTGTCGGGCGCAGGCGGATCGGATCTATGTCCCCTTCGTGGAGAATATGAATTTCCTGAAAAAGCTCCTTCCTTTCTTGCGGAAGAAAAATCCGGATTTCATGGAGAAGGTGGAAGAATTGCACCGGGAATTCGACCGGGGCATCAGGAGTCTCATCCCCTTCCTCACCCTCTCGCGGCTCTTCACTGATAGGGAGAATGAAATCCTCGCCTGCTTGAAGAAGGGCTATACAAATAAACAGATCGCTGCGGAACTTTTCATCGCAGAAGTCACCGTCAAGAAAACTCTCGCCCGCATCGCCGGGAAATTGGGCGTCAAAGGCCGGATGAACATCCTCCGCGCTCTCGCAGAAATGGAACGCAGGACGGAGGGGTAGCAAGAATGCCGCCGGTGCATACATGTCGATGAAGCTCCTGGCTTCTAGCTGCTGGCTTCTAGCAGGCTGGTGCGTACATCTCGTCGAAGCGGAAGGTGCGTCCCGCATTTTCCCTAACCCCGCCGCTTCCTGCCAACCTCCACCGCAAGCGGTCCCCCTCCTTCCGGAGGAAGGAGGTTAGAGAGGAAAGGTCCTTCCGAAGGAAGGACCTACCTTATATATCCCCCCTTCCTCTGGAAGGGGGAGGGCCCGAAGGGCGGGGGTTGGCCTCCGCCAGT
>CAVHZP010000187.1:0-4395 GCA_963640485.1 bacterium
GGGATGGAATGCGCCGAAGGCGCATAATGAGCAGTAGCGGAAAGCATGCTAAGTTACACGAATAGTCTTGCATGATAACGCTAGGGAAACACTCCATCCCCCGCTATCGCGCGCCCCTTCTCCAAGGGGCTACTCATGTAGGGCCAGTGCAACATAGTCTGCTTACCGCCTGCAAAACCATCACCCGCCCTACGGGCACCCTCTTCAGAGAAGAGGGCTTGACGAAAAACCAACCTCCACCGCTACGCGGTTCCCCTCCTTCCAGAGGAAGGAGGTCACATTGCGGTAAACGCGCCCTGACTACTGATCACTGATTACTGACTACTAAACCGCTAGCGGCTCAACCACCCCATGACCTCTTCCATCCTCTCAGCCTCGCAAACGGTGAGCCCTGGAGCGCCCGGGACGTCTTCGTGGTTTTTCTTTGGGATGATGACGGCTTTCATGCCGGCCTGGCGGGCGCCGAAGATTTTTTCGGGGATGCCGCCTACGGGTTTCACTTCACCGGAGAGAGAAATTTCTCCGGTCACCGCCACGTCCTGGCGGAGGGGTTTCTCCTCGATGGCGGAGAGGATAGCGGCGGTGATGGCGACGCCGGCGGAGGGGCCGTCCATATTTCCTCCGCCCACCACATTGATATGCAAATCGTAATCGGTGAGGCGGATGCCGGTGAGGCGGCGGACGACGGAGGCGGCGGCGGCGACGGAGTCTTTGGCCATGGAGCCGGCGGTGTCGTTGAAGCGGATGGTGCCTTTGCCTTTCTCGTCGGCGGGGAAGGCGGCGGCTTCGATTTCCAGTGTGCTGCCCCAGTAGCCCATGACGCCGAGGCCGTAGACGTGGCCGATCCGCGGCGGTTCGTCTTTGGGTTCGTCGCGGAGGGCGAGGCGGCTCACGCGGGCGGCGCGGGTCATGTGAGACTTGGTGATGGTGACGGCGTCAGCATTTCCTTTTTCGTAGACCGCGAGGCCGTAGGCGTCGGCGAGAAGGTTCACGGCTTTGCGGCCTTCGGTGGTGTAACGGCTGATGAGCTCGGCCACGCCGTTTTCGAGATGGACGGACAATTTTTTCGCCGCCCGGTTCACGATGGAAATAATGTGCTCCGGTTCCAAGGGGGCGAAATAAATTTCCGCGCAGCGGGAGCGGATGGCGGGGTTGATTTCCTCGGGGCTTCTGGTGGTGGCGCCGATCAAAATGAAATCCGCCGGCGCGCCGTCTTTGAAAAGTTTGCGGATGTACGCGGGGATCAGCGGGTCCTCTTCGTCGTAGTAGGCGGACTCGAAGCGGACTTTCTTGTCTTCTAAGACTTTCAGAAGTTTATTTAAAAGGATGGGATCGAGCTCGCCGATTTCATCGAGAAATAAAATCCCTCCGTGGGCTTCGGTGACGAGGCCGGGCTTCGGTTCCGGGATGCCTTCGTCGGCGAGGTCCTGCCGGGCGCCCTGGTAAATGGGGTCGTGAACGGAGCCGATGAGCGGGTCGGTCATGTTGCGGCTGTCCCACTGCAGCGTGGTGCCGTCGCACTCGATGAATGGCGCATCGGGGCGAAAGACGGTGTAGCCCCGCTTCTTCGCTTCTTCCAGAACGAGGCGGGCAGCGGTGGTCTTTCCCACCCCCGGCGGGCCGTAGAGGAGCAGGTGCTCGGGGTAGGGCGAGGCGATGCGGGACGCCAGGGCCTCCACCGCTTCTTCCTGTCCGATGATTTCCGAGAGCGCTTCGGGCCGCACCACTTGCATCACCGACCGGGTGAGCTGCACTTTGTCTAAGGCTTCCAGTTTTTCGAGGCGCCGCTTGCTCTCCGGGGTCTCCACGCTTTCGGTTTCCTCTTCGATGATTTCCCGCCGGATCTCCTCCACGTACTCCTGGTGCCGCTCTTCGAGGCGGGCGGTGATTTTTTCTTCCAGCTGCTTCTCCACAGCTTGCCGCGAAAGGATTTCCGCCAGCTTCTCTTCCATTTTGTCCAGGAGAATGGGAATCTCCGCGTCCTGGGGCTGATGGTGGTAGTCCCGGCTCTCCAGAATGAGCCGCGCCATGCCGATGAGGCGGATCCGCGGGCTTTCGTCATGAATGTATTTCACCGCGTTGTAGCGGCTCGCTTGCACGATGAGCTGCTCCGGCCCGATGGCGGAGGCGTAGATGCTGTAAATCGCATTGAGCTGCCGGTTCAGCTCGCTGTCCGAGAGCCCGCCGTCCAGCTGGCTCTTGATCTTGTTCAAAAGTTCAGTCACTTCGTCCATAGGATTCCCTCCTTTTAGTAATATCTTACCATATAAGGGGAAATAGAGGCACGCAGCGCTATGGATTTAGTAATCAGTAGTCAGTGATCAGTGGTCAGGACGCAAGGCTTGCTAGTGCATACATATGTGAGCCTGCAAGTAAGCAAGTCCTAATCACCGACCACTGACCACTAATTACTAAATCCATAGCGCCAATCATCGAAATTGCGCCCCACGGTAAGCAAGTCCTGATCACTGACCACTGACTACTGATTACTAAATTTCCCCATTGACATTTCCTCCCCCCATCGGGTATAATCACTTTCAACTTCACAAACGAAGCAAACCCTTAGAAGGGAAAGAGTAATTTTCTTCTCGTCTTCCTAGAGAGCCGGGGCATGGTGAAATCCGGCAGGACAGGGAAAATGAAAATCATCCCGGAGGTGCGGTGCTGAAATTCATTAAGCGCCGACGTCATTTCCACGTTATAGGAAACGCGTATGTTGGTACGTTGTAGAGCGCCTGAAGGAGCAATCTTTTCAGGAATCAGGGTGGTAACGCGGAACTGTATCCGTCCCTCATTTTGAGGGACGGATTTTTTATTTGTCCAAGTCCCGGCTCTAACGACGAAAAGTAGAAAGAAGGGATTTATCTTGGAAAGTGACATTGAAATTTACAGCTGCTCCCGCCAGTGCAAACATGTCGGTGAAGCTCCTGGCTGCTAGCTGCTGGCTTCTAGCCGGCCAGCAGCACATCTCGCTGCTCAGCGCCAAGCGCACAAAGCACGCACTTAGCCATGAGCCAACCATCTGCCGCTCCCCTTAAACGCGGGACGCACTTCGCACTTCGAGCAATGTTCCACTAGCCGGCTAGTAGCCAGAAGCTAGCAGCTAGTAGCCGCAGCGACATGTTCGCACTGGCGGCGACACCACCAATTTCCACTACATTCGAAAGGATTCTCATCATGAAAAAAGTTTGTCAAATGCTCGCGAAATATTTCGGCGTCCTCGCCGTGGTCTTCCTCGCTCTCGGTCTTGTGACCCCCACCAGTTGGCTGTGGGTCCTGGGCAAAGTCGGCGGCGTGTCCGTCCTGTCTCTGCTCCTTGGGCTCATCATGTTCGGCATGGGCACCACGCTGGACTTCAAAGATTTCCTCGTAATCCTTCGCCGTCCCCGCGACGTATTCCTCGGCGCCCTGGCGCAGTACACGGTGATGCCATTCCTGGCTTTCGCGCTCGCTATGGCGTTCCAGCTTGACGCCGGCCTCACTGCCGGTCTCGTGCTCCTGGGCACCTGCCCCGGCGGCACCACCAGCAACGTCATCACCTACATGAGCAAAGGCGATCTCGCGTACTCGGTCACCATGACTTCCGTTTCCACACTGCTCTCGCCGATCCTCACCCCGGCGCTGACCTTCTTCCTCATAGGCAAGGAAATCGCTTTTGATCCGGTGGGCATGTTCCTCTCGATCCTCCAGATCGTCATCCTCCCGGTTTGCATGGGCCTCGCTTTGAAATATTTCCTTCCAAAAGTGGCTGCTGTCGCTACGGACTACACCCCGGCTGTTTCCTCTGTCACCATCTGCCTCATCATCGCCGGCGTCGTTGGCGCATCCCACAAAGCGCTGATGGATAATCTCGGCGTCATCCTCGCAGTTGTCGTTCTCTTCAATGTCCTCGGCTACGTTCTCGGCCTGGTCGTCGCTAAACTCTGCGGCCTCACCTGGAAGAAAGCCGTCACCCTCTCCGTCGAAGTAGGCATGCAGAACTCCGGTCTCGCAACAGGCCTCGCGAAAGTACACTTCGCTTCCATGCCGGCAGCTGTCGTGCCCGGCGCGATCTTCTCCGCCTGGTTCACCATCTCCGGCGCCGTCCTCGCCTGGGCTTGCGTGAACTATCTCAACCCGAAATATGATGAAGAATATGAGGAAGAACCCCTTCCCGAAGTCCTCGCAGCAGATTAAAATAATAGTTAGTTGTGATTGACGCTGGTGGTTTAGTGATCAGTAATCAGTAGTCAGTAATCAGGACGCGCTTTCCGCCAAGCGCACATACGATATAACCTCTATGTGAGACTAGGGAAATATGCGCCCTGACCACTAATTACTAATTACTGATTACTAAACCTCCAGCCCTATTTCCCTTATTTTTAGAAGGAGCCAAACCATGAACCATCAATTCTT
>CAVHZP010000188.1:0-4386 GCA_963640485.1 bacterium
TCGGTGCATTTCTATCCGGCGCTATCGGAGGGCCCTTCTCCAAGGGTCTACTCACTTACGCTGGCGTAACAATTTGCCTTAAGTTACAGCATAAAAATCCTTAAACTTAACAGCATTGCAGCGAAGCGGGGAAGGTTGGTTCCTCGATTTCTCATACTCTCAAAAAGGAGCGTAATATGCATATCACTTGCGAAGGGCGCAGTTTTGATTTCTTTCCTGGTGCGACGCCGCAGCATTTGTGGAATCTGATTCGTGGCGAGCGACCGAAGGAGGCAGCGGTGCTGGCGGAGATCAATGGCTCCATCATCGATTTCCAGACGGCTTTCAAAGAAGACGGTGACGTGACATGGATTCCTCTGGATTCGCCGCGGGCCCACTATGCCTATGTGCGGAGCGCGATTTTGCTTTTGGCGGCGGCGGTGAAAGAGCTTTTCGGCGATGCTGCCGATGTAAAGGTGAAACATTCCCTGGGCATGTCGCTGTATTGCGAATTCAAAGACGGTCATGTGCCGCTGCAGAGGGAGCTGGACCGGCTGGATGAAGTGATGCGAAATATCGTGAAAGACGGCTGGCCCATCACGAAGATTTCGGTAGGCATGAAGAGAGCCATGGCGTTTCTGCGGATGCGCGGGCGGCTGGATGAAATGGAGCTCCTCTCGCCGCTGGAAGTGGACAGCGTCATCAATGTGGATCAGTGCGGCTCCGTGGCGGATTATTTCTTTGGCCCCATGCTGCCGGATATGAGTTACGTGATTTCTTTCCGTCTCAAGGCCTATGCGCCGGGGTTTCTGCTGCAGCTGCCGCCGCCGGACGGGATCGAGCTTATCGATGAAGGCGAGGCGGATCCGCTCTTTGCGAAGGTGTTCCTGGAAAGCCAGAACTGGACGGAGCTCATCGGTTGCCAGTCTTTAGCGCAGCTGAATAAGTCTATGGAAGATGGCCGGATTTATGACTATATTTCCATCGCCGAAGCGTTGCATGAAAAGAAATTGGCGGAGCTGGCGGATATCATTTGCCGGCAGAATCCGAAACTGCGCCTCATCTGCGCCGCCGGACCTTCTTCGTCAGGAAAGACCACGTTCCTGAAGCGTCTTATCGTCCATCTCCGGGTGAATGGCGTGAATCCGGTGATGCTGTCACTGGACGATTATTTCTATAATCGCGATGAGATGGATGGGAAGGATTGGGAGGAAATCCATGCCATCGATCTGGAGCTTTTCGAAAATACGGTGATGGCGCTCCTGGAAGGGAAAAAGGTGCGGCTGCCGCATTTCAATTTCATTACCGGCAAGAAGGAGTGGCGGGAGGACGAAGTGGAGCTGGGCGCCGGGCAGCCGATCCTGGTGGAAGGACTCCACGCGCTGAATCCGCGGCTTACCTATTTCGTGCCGGGATACCAGTGCATGCGCATCTATCTCAGCGCGCTGACGCAGCTCACCATCAATGATCACAATCGCATTTCCACTTCCGATACCCGCCTCCTGCGCCGCATGGCGCGGGATATGCAATTCCGCGGACATTCGCCGGAGAAAACGCTGCTCTCCTGGAAAAGTGTGCGGGACGGGGAAGGAAGAAATATTTTCCAGTTCCAGAGTTTGGCGAATGTGGTCTTCAATTCGGCGCTGCTCTATGAAATCCCGGTGCTGAAAAAAATCGTGAAGCCACACTTGGAAAAAATCACCCCCGATAATCCCTGCTACGCCCAGGCCCAAAGGCTCCTGGAATTTCTCCGCCCCTTCCGCGAAATCGACGCTTCCCTGGTGCCGGACAATTCGCTGCTTCGGGAATTCGTGGGATATGAGGGACTGGGGAAATCGTTTCTGAATAAGTAAGGCGTGCTTAATGCTATTGGTTTAGTAATCAGTGGTCAGTAATTAGTAATCAGGACGCGTTTAGCGAAAAGGCAAATGCGCCCTGACTACTGACTACTGATCACTGACTACTAATTCTCCCACATTTTCCCCAAAAACCTATGGAAAATCCAGCGCAGACAAGGTACAATAAAAGCAGATTTATATATTTCTAATGGAGGTCCCCTCAAATGGCAGACGAAAGAAAAAATTTGAAAGCAGTGAAGTTCGAAGAATACACCCAGAAAAACAACCTGAATTTCTTCGTGAAAAATGAAATGCATGACGATGCAGACACCGTAGTTTTCCAGTCCCAGCTGAAAGTGGAAGGCCAGACCGTACCGGTGGGCATCATCACCGATAACACCATTTACACCATCATTCGTGTGCAGGTGGGCGCCGGCCTGGTGAAGAAAGAAAATAGCGCGAAGGTGCTGGACTATCTGAACCAGCTGAACCGCAGCTACAAAGTATTCAAATACGTGGCTTCCGAAGACGGCGGCATTTTCCTCGACGCTTGCCTCCCGAGCACCAACGAAAGCTTTGATGCAGAAATCGTTCGCGTAGTTCTCGACGTGGTCGTGGATCACCTGAACAGCGAATACAAGAACATTATGAAACAGGCGTGGAACTAAAAAAGGGATAAGGGACAGGGGATAAGGGATAAGGGATAAGGTGCGTTTCCCGCTGTCTAACCCTCTTCCTCCGGAAGGGGGAGGGCCCGTAGGGCGGGGGTTGGTTTTCAAAACTCGCGGCGCATTCTAATTTGATGCGCCGCACTACATCTCGAACCTTGAACCCTGAACCAGATACCTTTTGCGGGAACCGTTATTTTACGGTTCCCGCTTTTTTCATGTGTTTAAAAATCATACATGACAGAAAGGTATAGAGTCGTTATAATAGAATAGATAATTTGTAAGTAGTTTAAGTCAAACGAGGTTATTATGTTCATTGATAGAGCAAAAATTATTGTCGTCTCCGGCGCCGGCGGCGATGGGATGGTGGCTTTCCGCCGAGAGAAATATGTGCCCCGGGGCGGTCCTTCGGGCGGTGATGGAGGCCTTGGTGGCTCGGTCATCGTGCGCGCCAACAGCGATTTGAATACGCTGATCAATTTCCGCCGTCATCGCAAATTTGCTGCGAAGAAAGGCGAAAACGGCGGCGCGAAGGAAATGTTTGGTAAGAATGCAGAAGACGTGATCGTCGAAGTGCCGCTGGGCACCATGGTTTATGATAACCGCACCGGCGAGCTCTTGGCAGATATGACCCAGAATGGCCAGGAGGCCCGGGTGGTAAAAGGCGGCCATGGCGGCAGGGGCAATGCCCACTTCGCCACCAGCGCCGTCCGCGCGCCAACTTATGCAGAAAAAGGCGAACCAGGCGAAGAAAAGGAACTTCGTCTGGAGCTGAAAGTGCTCGCTGACGTAGGTCTTTTGGGTTTCCCTAGCGTAGGGAAATCGAGCCTGATCCGTAAAGTGTCCGGAGCGAAGCCGGAAGTGGCAGCATACCACTTCACCACGCTGAATCCGATTCTCGGTGTGGTGAATCTGGATTACGAAAGAAGCTTCGTCATGGCGGATATCCCGGGTCTCATCGAAGGCGCCAGCCAGGGCACCGGCCTGGGTGATGAATTCCTCCGCCATGTGGAACGCACGAAGGTGCTGATTCACGTGCTGGACGCTGCCGGCAGCGAAGGCCGCGATCCCCTCCATGATTTCCACATCATCAATACGGAGCTGGAGCTCTACAGCCCGGAACTGGTGAAGAAGAAACAGATTGTAGCTGCCAACAAGACCGACCTCATCGATGACCCGAAGAAATTAGAAGAGCTGAAAGAAGCCATCGAGAAGGAAGGTTTTGAATTCTATCCCATCTGCACACTGAGCGGTGAGGGCACCCGTCCTCTCATGGAAGCGGTGTGGAAGCTGTTGCAGGAAATCCCGGATATTTCCTTCGATGCCCCGGAAAAGGCCATCGTCTACGAAGTGCCGAAAGAAGAATTCCAGATCGAGAACAAGAATGGGGTCTTCTACATCAAAGGCAAGCGCGTAGAAAAGCTGGTGGGCATGACGGATTTCGAGGACTATGTGTCCCTCCGCCGCTTCGACCGCGCATGGCGCTTCATGGGCCTCGACAAGATGCTGCGTAAAGCCGGCATCGAAGAGGGCGATACCGTCAATTTGTACGGCGTAGAATTTACCTATTCGGAAAATAGAAACGAAGAGGAGGACTAACTGGGGCTTGCCGGTTGGTTCTTTTGAGAGAGAAATATATTTTAAAAAAGGTTACAGGTTAAAGGTTCAGGGTTCAAGTTGTGGTAATGCTAACAGTCAGAATTGTTATGTTGCGCAAGCCTTAAGAAGTAGACTCTTGGAGAAGGGGCGCGCAGTCCTCCGGATAGAAATACGCCGAAGGTGTATCCCGTGCAATGGCGGCATTATGCAGAAATATACGCAAACATCGGCATACTTTGGGCTACTGTTCATTATGCGCCTTCGGCGCATTCCATCCCGCCCTATTGGGCGGCCCCTTCTCC
>CAVHZP010000189.1:0-4367 GCA_963640485.1 bacterium
GGGGCGCGCGATAGCGGGGGATGGAGTGACTCGCTAGAGGCACAACCAGCACTAGGGAAACGCTGATTAAATCGAAGAGCCAGAAATCATACGAATTTTTATGCAATACTTCGTCAAAGCAATCCTCAAATAGCTCACTATTCTCGGATTACTTTTCCTCGTCTTGCATAAAAATTCTAGAATGATTTCAGGCAACGATTTAATCAGCGGTTCCCTAGCGGTATCATGCAAGACTATTCGTGCAACTTAGCATGCTTTCCGCTACTGCTGAGTATGCGCCTTCGGCGCATTCCATCCCGCCCTATTGGGCGGCGCCGTTTGGCCGCTAAGGAAGGCGCCTTAATGGGCAGGCTAGGCGCCTCTTCATAGTAGGCCAAACTTGGGAATCCTTCTGCAGGATCCCCATCTCTAAGGGGCGACTCACGTAGGGCTTGCGGCACAAAGAACGTTTAACGACTAGCGGGCTAGTGCGTACATGTCGCTGCGCTGCACCACCACTCCACTCTCCACTCTCTCAAAGGCATCATCCGGCCTTACGGCCACCTTCTTCTGAGAAGAAGGCATATGCTCATCTCCCGCTGCAGTCAAATGCGAACCGACTACCGACTACCGACCACCGACTACTAAATTTCCCCATAAGAAAAAACCGCTATGTTACCATAGCGGTTTTAAATTGCGATCAATCAATTACCAGTTTCTGAATTTAGCCGGTGGGTTGTAGAGTCCGCCGGACCAGTCGACCAGGTCCTTCATGTTCTTAGCAGCGAGGAGGTCGCGGGTGGCCTGGGATGCGTCGATGGCCAGGTCTTCCGGCAGTTTCACGATGCCTTCTTTGCGAAGTCTCTTGGTGATTTCCGGATTTTCCAGCTGGCCCACTTCGGTCTTGCCGGCGATGGCGCGGATGGCGTCCATGCGTTCTTCCATGTTGTGGCATTTGTGGAGGTACGCGATGCCCACTTCGGAAACGATGTGGGTCAGGTCGTCGGAGTAGATCATGATCGGTTCCAGATCCAGGTTGGCGTTCTTCTTCAGAGCTACAGCGTCGAGTTCGTCAACGAAGCCGGGGAAGCCTTTTTCGGAGACGGTGGTGATGAGCTGAACGACCAGTTTCTTGCCGCGGTTTCTATCGCCCATGAGTTCGAAGCGGTTTGCCACTTCTTCGCCCACTTTCTTCCAGGCGTTGGACACGTGACGGCGGCCTTTGGCATCGCAGCCCATGTTCGGAGCGCCGCCGAAGCCTGCCACGTTGTTCTTGGTAGCGGTGGAGGAGTTGCCGTAGCGGTCGATCTGCATGGTGGAGCCGATGAACATGTCAGCGGCATAGTGGCCGGCAGCCTGGCAGTATGCACGGTTGGAGCGCATGGTGCCGTCGGGGCCTACTGCGAATACGTCGCTTCTGGCTTTGATGTATTCTTCCATGCCCACTTCGGAGCCGAAGGAGTAGATGGCCTGTGCCCAGCCGGTTTCGATGGCCGGGATCAGGGTCGGATGCGGGTTCAGTACCCAGTGGGTGCAGATCTTGCCGCGGAGGCCCAGGGATTCGCCGAAGGTCGGGAGCAGCAGTTCGATGGCAGCGGTGTCGAAGCCTACGCCGTGGTTCAGGACTTTGACGCCGTATTCTTCATAAATGCCGCGGATAGCGACCATGGCTTTCATGATGCGGTCGTTGGTGATCTTTGCCGGGTCTCTGGTGAAGAGTGGGTTCAGCATGTATGGGGTCGGGCTTTCGATGACGAAGTCTACCCAGTCAGCCGGGATGTCCACGCGGGGGAGTTTGTCAACGATTTTGTTGACCTGGAAAACCACGATGCCCTGGTTGAATTTCGTAGCTTCTACGATAGCCGGGGTGTCTTCGGTGGAGAAACCGGTGTAAATATTTCCGTCTTTGTCAGCCGCGTCTGCGCAGACCAGGGAGACTCTCGGCACCAGGTCGATGAAGTAACGGGAGTACATTTCCAGGTAGGTGTGGATGGCGCCGAGTTCTACGCCGTCATTCTGCACCATCTGTGCCAGGCGCTTGCCCTGGCTGCCTGCGTATGCGAAGTCCAGTTTGCGGGCGATGCCTTTGTCGAATACGTCCAGGTGTTCCGGAATGGAGAGGGTGGACTGGATCATATGCAAATCATGCACTTTGGACGGGTCTACTTTGCAAAGTTCTTTGGCCAGGAAATCTGCCTGTTTCTGGTTGTCCCCTTCGATATTTACTTTGTCGCCGGGACGAAGGACAGCTTCCAGGAGTTTCGCCGCGTTGGCAGCGTCTACGATCTTGCCGTCAGCGTAAGGAGCAGCTGCAGCGATGCGGGCAGCGGTGTCGTCGCCTCTGGTGTGCCAGTTCTTATTGCATGGTTTGATTTCTAACATGAATGGACTTCCTTTCTTTTGTAACATCTGGGAAATATATACAGGTTCTTATTGTTATTTTTGCCTATCATATCATGAAGGGGGTGGAAGGGGCTAGGGGTTTAGTAATCAGTAGTCAGTGATCAGTGGTCAGGGCGCATTTGGCGCCAGTGTCAATCGCGCCAAGCCCTCTTCTCTGAAGAAGGCATATGCGTATCTCCCACTAGTGTCAAATGCGTCCTGATTACTAACTACTAATTACTGATCACTAAACCTCTAGCGTCCCTCTTACTTAAAACACCATCGCCGTCATGAAGTAGAAAATGGAGGGGAAGAGGAGGCAGCCGAGGCCGGTGAAGAAGGTGGCGGTCATGGCTGCGTAGGGAACGAGCTTCGGGTTTACGGCTGCCATGCCGGCTGCAGTGCCGGAGGTGGTGCCCATGATGCCGCCGAATGCCATAGCGGACTGGGGATTGTTGATGTGAAGGGGTTTAGCCACGAATGGAGTCACCACCATGACGAGGACGGATTTCACAACGCCGGCAGCGATGGAGATGGCAATGACTTCAGAGGAAGCGCCGAGAGCGGCACCGGTGACCGGTCCTACTACGAAGGTAGCGACGCCGGCGCCGATGGTGACGAGGTCAATGGCACTGGTGTAGCCCAGGGGGTACGCTACGGCGATGCCGGCGATGAGGCAAACAAATTCACCAACCAGCAGAGACGCTACGCCTCTCCAGCCGATCTTTTTGATTTCGCGAAGGTCTGCACCGAAAGCGGTGGAGACGATGGCGAAGTCGCGGAACATAGCGCCGCCGACGAGACCCATGCCGGCGAAGAGGGGCACATCAGCGATGCCCTTATTTCCACCGGTCAAAGCGCCGCCGATGTAGGCGAGCACGAGCCCTAAGAAAATCGCGATGGCACTGCCATGGACGCGGCCCTTGGTGAGGGCGCCCAGTTTGTATGCCACGTAAGTAATCACGCCCAAAAGCATGAAACCAAATACCATACCGTTCTTTGCGAACAGATTTGTAATCATTGCTGTAATATCCATCTTATTTCTCCTTCATTCTGAAGCGACCACGAAGCCCTTGCGTGCTGCATAATTTGTGTGTTTTTACTGCGGTTGTTTTGTAATCGGTAGTCAGTAGTCGGTAGTCAGGGGCGCTAGTGTTGCTCGCGCTAGAGTAGCACCAACCCCCGCCCTTCGGGCCCTCCCCCTTCCAGCGGAAGGGGGTATATAAGGTGGGACCTTCCTTTGGAAGGTCCATTCCTCTTTAACCTCCTTCCTTCGGAAGGAGGGGGACCGCCGCACGGCGGTGGAGGTTGGCTTACGCCCCGAACCTTGAACCCTTTACTTACTCTCTGCCAGTTCCTCTTCGGAAACGGTTTCTGCTGCTCTCTTACCGGAGAGGACCGGGATCAGGAGGAAGCAGATGGCTACGGCGAGGAGGCCGGAGAGAATGGCTACGATGCCGCCGGAGAGGGCTGCTGCCACGTTCTGAATGGAGCTCATGGCTACTACGATGGGAATGTACATAGCAGACCACCATTTGATGCCCGCTTCTTCGGGGGCCTTCATGATGCCCTTCTGCTGCGCCCAGGCGGAAATAATAATGAGAAGCAACATGGCAAAGCCGACGCCCCCAATATTCGCCTTCACTCCCAAAAGCGCTCCCAGCACATCGCCGATCACATTGCCTGCCAAATAGCAGCCTGCCAGAAGTGCTACACCGTAAATAATCATGATACCCGCTTCCTTTCCTTGGAAATCTTCGAAATCCTTCCCCTCTTTGCTATAATAAGAGGAAATCAGATTTCTTTGCGGCGCACTCATTCCATACGCCCTTTGCTCTTGTGCCCCTAGTATACAAGATAAAAATAAGAGAAAAAAATTTTTCAGGCTAAGATGCAATAGGCAGGGGATAAGATGCATTTGATATTGATTAAAGAAACATTGGCGGATGTTTTTGTTTTCTAACATTCAGTGTTTAGGGATAAGGGATAGGGGATAAGGGATAAGG
>CAVHZP010000190.1:0-4361 GCA_963640485.1 bacterium
AAGGCGGAGGATACCAATCAAGAGGCCAAGGAGATGGTAACTGAAGCACGGCATGACTACTGCGTAGCCAGAAATCGATTGCAAAAGGCGAAAGTAAGGGCATGCCATAGCCTGGAAGAGTTAGGAAAGGCGAAGGTCTGTGTTTTAGCGAAGGATATGATTTCTTTTGTGCATTTGGCAAAGTGGTTAAAAGCAGGTGGCAGAGCCAGCGATCTATTAGCTGATGAACCGCTAGAAGAAGTTTACAAGGAAGTCAGATACCTGAATGGTTTATCGGTAGATTGGAGGAAGAGAGAAAAGGAAGAGACCACAGCCAAAGAAAAAATGGTATTGGGGGCATGTAGTGTGATTTCTACGGGAGAACATGCAAAGCCATTTAGCGGAGTGGCTGCTTTGATGGCCCGGGAGCGAGACGTCATGGCTGGGGAGGATTTGAGGCAGGTGGATGGAATTGTTGATTTTGATGAAGATGTTTCAAGTCTGTCGTTTCTTCTTGATGGATTTGAGTTGGCAAAGAAGGCCGATGAAAATTTAGAGAAGGCCAAAGATTACTATGTAGAAGTGAAAGAGGCAGATCAGAAGATGAATTTGGTGAGTGATGCCTTTCAGGCAGCTAGTGGTCGTGCCAATTTGTTAATTGATTTAATAGGGAAAGTCCATGAGAAATTTCATGAGGCGATGAGTCAGCTGCCAAATGTCATGGAAGACAAGGCGGATATGGATATATATGATCAAATGAACATATTGGCTTTGGCCAAAGCGTGTCAGTTGGTGATAATGATGCAAAAGATACTGTATACACCGCTTCTTGATGAAAATGGTTCTGTGACGCAGGTCTCTTATCTGACTTATCATGAAATAAAGGATGTAGTCGAGAAAAATGTCCACATATTAACCTAAGGAAACACCGATGTAATCAAAGAAATTGAGACGAAATAACCAACAATTGACAGTATGAGACAAGGGAGGAAATACACGATGAAGCAAATGCCAAGAATCAAAATGATGGGAATCGGTCATAGCGGAAATCATATGCTCGATTATGTAATGAATCAATCGATACGAAATGTGGAGTATATTACAGTGGCAGATGAAGAAACATTGCTGCAGTCGGGAGCAGAAAGTAGTATACAGTTGGATTCCGAAGTCGTGAAATGCTTTTACATGGATGGGTATTTGAATGTAGAGAAAATAAAACCATGGATTACCGTGGAGCTAGATAAGGTGCTAGCTGGCGCGGGAGTCCTCTTTATTATGACCGGTATGGGTGGACAGGTAGGTTCTGACATTGCACCGATTGTAGCACAGCGAGCGAAAGAGCTGGGGATTGTCACTATGGCTTTGGTCACGAGACCATTTTCTTTTGAAGGAAAGACGCGGAGAGAAAAGGCGGAACGCGGGATTGAAGAACTTCAACGGTATGCCGATGCGATCCTTGTCGTTCCTAATGATGTACTGGTATCTTTCATGGATAAGAAAATGGAATTAAAAGAAGGATTTCAAAAAATTAATCAATTCTTCTATCAGAGAATTTATGAGAAATGTCAGTTGCTGAATGCAACAGAGAATCCATCTTTGTTTTGTGATGAAATAAGAGCGATTCTACAAGACCAGGGAGAATCGTTTGAGGATTTCCTCTTGAAAAATTGACAGGAAAGAACGGGTTGTTGGTTGTCAAACTCCGATAACCAACAACCAACAACTACGTACTTATAGGCGTATACTGAATGGTAGAAATGGGAAATCAGGGAGGTGATTTTTTTGAAAAAACGAACAATCGCCAATGGCATACTGGCGAGTTCTGTGATTCTCACTTTGGGCGCGGCACCGTTTCAAGGGGAGAGTATAGCGTGGGCCGGCCTTTTTCATGTGTCTTTTGCGGCAGCGGTTGGCGGTTTTGCGGACTGGTTCGGCGTGACTTCTTTATTTCGTAAACCGCTGGGGATTTCCTGGCGGACCGATTTGATTGCTCGAAATCGAGATATGATTGTATCCATTGCGAAGGATATGGTTGTGAATGAGCTTTTGACCAGGGGGCGGCTATCGGAGATTCTCCGGCAGCATGTGCCTTCTGATGTGGTAGCTCGTTGGTTGATGAACCATCGGGATTTGACGGAAAAAATAGCAACGGATGTGATTCACACCGTGCTGTCTGTATTTCCTGAGGAATCGTTATGGACTATGTCCCGTGAGGAAATCGAGAAGCGGGCGGCAGACATAGACTGGGCAGGGCATATGGCCCAGGTGATGGTGGCATTTCGGGACTATCCGAAAAAGGAACTTTTGACGGAGGCTTTGGCTGCAGAGGTGAAAGGTTTCTTGCAAGCCGAGGTGACACAGGAGGAAATCCGGAAGGTCTATCTTCTGGCTTGGCAGAAATATAATGACAAGGGCTGGCTACATTCTCTTTTCCGAGATGCGGTAGAGGATCGGGATGAAGCTATGGTGAAAAAGGTACAGGAAAAGATTTTATCCTTATCTGATGCTTTGACGGATCCGGAAAGTGAACTTCGCCAAAAGATGGGAGAATCCTATGATGAAATGATTAGTGAGCTTCAGACCAATGAGGCTTGGAAGCGGCAGGTCAATGGGGCTGTAAAGAAGGTGATTGGCCGGTTACTGTCTGGTAGGGGACGGAATTGGTTTCTTTCTTTGTGGCAGAAAAAGAAAGAGCCCCTGGCGCATCAGTTGGCAGGGACTTTGCTTTCTTTGATAGAGGGGCAGCTTTCTTCTCCAGAGAAACGACGAAATTTCGACGCCTTTCTGCTTCGCTTGGTACGGCCTCATGTGGGATGGATGCATCGCATGGCTGCGTCGGTGGTAGAGAAGGCGTTATCTAGTTATGATGGCCGGGCGATGGCGTCTTTGGCAGAAAAATCTGTGTCTGAAGATGTGGCGGCCATTCGTATCAATGGCTCTTTGTGGGGAGCAGTATTGGGAGGAGTCGTATCACTCATATATAGTATGGTGGGATTGTTGTTGGTTGTTTGGAACTGAATACCAACAACTAACAACCAACAACTAACAACCGTTACATAAAGGAGGTGTACAAATGAAGCGATATAAAACGGCCAATGGGATTTGTGCCTTTTCCTTTGTTTTTTTGCTATTTTCTCTTGGGCTTAAGCAATGGAGTCCTTGGCAGGGGGCGGATTGGACAGATTTGATTTATTTCATGGCACAGTCCTGTTGTATCGGATGTGCAGCGGATTGTATGGCGGTGGAAGCTCTCTTCCGGAAGCATAAGCTTTTTCCTGTTAAACCGCTCATTCCAGCCAATCGGGATCGGATTATTCAAAAAGTGATGGAAATGAATCAGAGCCTTCTAAGCCGGGAAAATTTGCTGGCAAAGGTATCCCATCTTTCGCTGACGGAACTATGTCTTCCTTGGCTGACGAATCATAAAGAATCGATGTCTCAAACTATAGCAGAGAAAGTATCTACCTATGCAGTGGAGTTTCTATCCCGGCATAGAGAAGAAATCGCCACTTGGGGACGGAATGAATCTAAGAAATGGTTGCCTGCTTTTATTTCTTTCGCGCAGCGGCGGTTGCAGCAGGAGATGAATCGAGAAAAATGGCTTCTTCGTCTTTTGGAAGAAGGAAAGCGGAAAATAGAGGACCCATTCCTCAGATATACACTGGCAAGCCAGCTGAAAAAGGCAGGCGACCAGGAGGAGAAGAGCTGGTTAGGGTCTATCGGTTATACCTTGGGAAAATGGTTTGGCGTGATTGATTATGACCAACTGGCTGAGGCAGCATTGGATGCGTTGGCAGAGAAAATGGAAGCGTGGAAACAGAAAGACAACCCGTTTCACAGGGAACTCTTGGCACAGTGGGATCTCCTGGTAGCTCGTTTCTTGCAAGAACCGGCTACGTTAGAGGCATTGCAGGAATTTGGTCAGGGGCTCTTCGAGTCTTTCCCACTGGAAAAACGGATAGACGATGGGATTTCTGGTTTGCAGAAGCACTGGAGTGAGGGGGCTTTGGAAGAGAAATTGAAACCAGCCATGGAACAGAGTATTTCCTATATAAAAGAAAATCCGGAGTTTAGAAAGAAACTGGATACGATCGGGAGAGATTTGATGGTAGAAATCATCAACTATGAGCATGGTTTCTTGTCCAGGTCTATGATAGAAGTGCTGGAAGGTTTTCGAGAAGAGGAACTGAATGAATTTATCGAGTCGAAAGTGTACCATGAGCTGGAAGACATTCGTATCAATGGGGCTGCCGTGGGATTGGTGGCCGGGCTGCTTTTCTATGGCTTCCTGACATGGGCATGGATTCCGCTTGTGGAAAAGTTATTTTACTAGGGAAACACTGATTAAATCGAAGAATCAGAAATTATACGAATTTTTATGC
>CAVHZP010000191.1:0-4353 GCA_963640485.1 bacterium
ATGAACTGCTCGGTATGGTTTCTTTTGAATGGGATCCCGTCCGCGCTAAAGAAGTAGCTCGTGAAGAAGCGCTTGAGGAAGGTATCGAAATCGGTCGCACCAAAGGTCGCGTTGAAGGAAGCCGCGAAACAGCCGCAAAGATGACTCACCAATTTGTTCTGTCTCTTCTTGCGAATAAAGCGCCTATGGCACTCATCACGGCAACCACCCATCTTTCTATGGAAGAAGTGGAGAAAATCGCCAGGGAGCATCAGCTGGCATATTGAATGACATATTTCCACATAAAAAAATCGCGGAGAGCTCCGCGATTTTTTTATTATCTTCTGATTTTCTTTTCTACTTTTTTCTCCACCGGTTTGGCCGAAACTTTGCCGTGGCAAGGCTACCGGTCTTAGGGAAACACATCCCCTATCCCTTCTTCATTCCCACTACAATCCCCAACCTCTTCGCCTCGCCGCTTCGCATTTCCAGGCAGCCTTTGGCTTTGAGGCAGGCGGAGAGGCCGAGCCAGGGGTGGAGGCGGGATACGACTTTCACCACTTCGCCTTCGCCGTCGAAATAAATGGCGTCAATGGCAAATCGCATGAAGCACATGTGGATGCTGTTCGTCTTTTCCAGGAAGAGACCGCGGCCTTCGGGAAGTTTCTTGCGCATCATGAGGCCCTTGAAGCGGCCCCACCAGGTGTCTGCGATTTCTACGGTCAGGGAAATGGAATTTTCTCCCTTCGTGAGTGTCCAGGTTTCTACTTTCATGGTTTCTCCTCGTTCTTATAAAAAAATCCAGCCTTGGCATCTGTTTCCAAAGCTGGATTTTTAATTTTCCAATTTATGAAGCTTGCTTGTAATCGATGACAGCCACTTCCTGCATCAATCTCTTAGCCATATTCACGATCAGCTCCAGCCTTTCCGCTACTTCGTCGGTATAATATTTCTCGCCGCACTGATCGCACTCCAGGCAGGGGACATTCTTGATGACAATAACGCAATTTTTATAATTTACAACATGGGTCGTTATAGCAGGAACAGTATTTGATTTTTTACAAAACATGCACATACTCATTCCTTCTTTCTTCTCGTTTTTAAATCCTCTTCAAATTTCTTAGTATCGGGATAATAGGCAGTGATCACATATATATTTACATTATCACAACCGGCCACGATATGCAAAATTTTATGATTCACCGCGTAGCCGAAAATCAAGCAGCTGGGGTGAGGATAATCGTCGGGATACTCTTCGATAATTTCTCCGGAAGCGATCCCGTTTTTTACGTCAGCCCGGCTTATATCTCTTTCCTGCATTCGCTCCAGGCAATGCTTTGTCCAGAGAATGTTAGAGCTTGCGCATAACGTCTGATATATGGTTAAATCCAAGATTCATTCCTCCCCTTCTATTTCAACTCTTACCTCTTCGCCATATTCTCCATAAGCGACAGGAGCGAGGGCACCAGGGTGACTACGAAGATGGCGGGGAAGATGCAGAAGACCAGCGGGAATATCATCTTGACCGGCGCCTTCATGGCTTTGGTGCGGGCTCTCTGGCGACGGACGGCGCGCATGTTGTCTGCCTGGATGGCGAGGGTGTCGGACATGGAGGCGCCGAGGCGTTCGGACTGGGTGACGGACATGACGAAGAGGTACATATCCTGCACGTCGCAGCGTTTCGCCATGAATTGCATGGAGCGGCGGCGGGTCATGCCCATGCGGACGTCGCGGAGCATGCGGGTGAATTCGTCAATCAAGGGGCCTTCCATGCGGTCCACCACTTTACGGAGGGCACCGTCGAAGGAGAGGCCGGCCTGTACGGAAATCGAGAGAAGGTCCAGCACATCGGGGAGCTGGCGGGTGATGCGGTCCTGCCGCTTCTTGATGATGTGGTTCAGCACGCCGAAGGGAAGGAGCGCGCCGGTGAGGCCGAATCCAGTGATGGTGAGGAGGTACTGGATAAATGTGAGGTGCGGCTGGGTCTGTACGTAGTAGAAACCAGAGCCCAGGCCCATGGCGAGGCAGAAGAACCAGAGGCCGGCGAAGTGCACGACTTTCCACTCCCCTTGCTTGCCAGCCAGCATGATGCGCCGTTCCATCATTTTCGGAATGGCGGCCGGAGCGAAGTGGGAGAGCGCTTCCATGAGTTTGCCGAAGAGGGCGCCGACAGTACGTTTCAGGAACGGAATGCGGCGAAGGTCTTCGGGGTCTTCGTCCACTTCTTCGGCGGGTTCAGAGGCAAAGGCATCCAGACGCCGCTTCATCTCGCGCCGGGTGCCTGATGTCTTCAAGAGCACCAGCGCCAGGGCGATGAAAATGAAAAGGGAAATGGCGAGGGCCAAAGAGAAAGCGAGCATGTGGGTTTCACCTCCTGGGTTTTCAAGAAATAAGGCTATCGGTTTTGTAGTCGGTAGTCGGGACGCGTTTCGAGCGTGGAGTGTTGAGAGTGGAGTGTGGAGTGGTAGTGCGGCGCACAAGTTAAGAAGCGCCGCGAGTTCGGAAAGTCAAAACGTTTAACTGCTTCCTCGCCCAACCCCCGCCCTTCGGGCCCTCCCCCTTCCGGAGGAAGAGGGTCAAAGCGGAATGCGGCACACAAATTAAAAAGTGCCGCAAATTTGGAAATTGGGAGCGCATTTGCCTATTTCAAAAACTTGCGCCGCTTTATGAATTGATGCGACGCACCGCCACTCCACTCTTCACACTCCACTCTTTTTCTTTAGTCGTCCCAATCATCTGAACTCAGCCCTGAGGGCTTGAACATATCCTTCGGCAGTTCTACGCCGTGGAGTTTGAATTTCGAGAGGAATTGGGGCTGGAGGCCGGTGGATTCGAAGCGGCCGATGGATTTGCCGTTTTCATCGAAGCCTTGCTGTACGTAGCGGAAGAGGTCCTGGAGGACGATGACGTCACCTTCCATTTGCTGTACTTCGGTGATGTAGGTGATTTTACGGGAGCCGTCCTGGATACGGGACTGGTGGATGATGAGGTCGATGGCCGAAGCGATCTGACTTCTAATGGCGCGGACGGGGAGTTCGAAGCCGCTCATGAGTACCATGGTTTCCACGCGGGAAAGCACGTCGCGAGGGCTGTTGGCGTGGGCGGTGGTGAGGGAGCCGTCGTGGCCGGTGTTCATGGCCTGCAGCATATCCAGGGCTTCGCCGCCACGGACTTCGCCGACGATGATGCGGTCAGGGCGCATACGGAGGGCGTTGCGCACCAGGTCGCGGATGGTGATGGCGCCACGACCTTCGATGTTCGGCGGGCGGGATTCCAGGGTCACCACGTGGGGCTGCTCGAGCCGGAGTTCGGCGGCGTCTTCGATGGTGACGATACGTTCGTCGCCGGGGATGAAGGAGGAGAGCGCGTTCAGCGTGGTGGTTTTACCGGAGCCGGTACCGCCGCTGACGAGGATATTCAGTTTCGCTTTGACGCAGGCTTCCAGGAATTTCACCATTTCCTTGGACAGAGTGCCGTAGGAAATGAGATTTTCTGCGGTGAGCGGGGTCTTCGAGAATTTACGGATGGTGACGCATGGTCCCATGAGGGACAATGGCGGAATGATGATATTGACGCGGGAGCCGTCTTCGAGGCGGGCGTCAACCAGTGGCGATGCTTCATCGACGTGGCGGCCCAAGGGCGTCACGATCTTTTCGATGATGGCCATGAGGTGGGCGGTGTCGTGGAACTGCGCCTGGGTGAGCGTCAGCTTGCCGCCCCGTTCCACGTAGATTTTCTTCGGCCCATTGACCATGACTTCGGTGACGGTGTCATCTTTCAAGAATGGTTCAATCGGACCGAGACCAAGGATTTCGTCGCAGATATCGGAAATCAGGCGGCTTCTCTCGCCGCGGGGCACCGCGAAGGGATCGTCTTCCACCACTTGCTGTACGTAGCGGGTGATGATGCTCTCCACTTCCTGGCGGGTATGGCGGCCGTCGAGGATCTGCTGCTGTTCCGCCGTCATTTCATCGACGATGCGACGATGAATATTGATTTTTAAGCCCTGGTAGCCATCTTCTTTCACGCTACTTGTGCGCCCTGCAAAGATGGCGGCTTGTTCTTTCTTCTCTCCGCCTTCCTGGCGGCCAAGACGTTCCAGCAGCTTCAACTGTTTCACCTTCCTGTTGGATTAAATAAGGGATAAGGGATTGGGGATAAGGCGGGCTAGTGGTACTGCCGCCGGTGCGTACATAGCGATGTAGCTCCTGGCTGCTAGCTTCTGGCTGCTGGTCGGCTAGAGGAACATGTCGCTGAGAGCGGAGTGCATCCCGCGTTTAACGATATCGAGAGATACTTTGCTAACCGCTAGTGCGCGGGATGCGCCTTCGGCGCATTCCATCCCGCCCTATTGGGCGGCCCCTTCTCCAAGGG
>CAVHZP010000192.1:0-4338 GCA_963640485.1 bacterium
CTGGCCGCCGTTTACGGCATCCTTGCTGGTTGCGGACAGCTCGCCATCAGCTACGCCGGTGATCTTGTGATTATCCATGTAGAGGCCGCCATTATCGAGTTTGATGTCGGTGCCGGTTACGGTGTAGGATTTCGCTTCTACATTGTTGTGGAAGGTAGCATTGCCGGTCACCTCGAGGGTGCCGCCGACTTTCTGGTTGCCGGTGATTTCGCTATTGCCATAGACTTTGAGGTCAGCATTCTTTTCAGCGGTGCCGATGGTGGTATTGCCTTCGAGTTTCGATTCACCTTTTACGGTAAGGGTCTTGTCGACGGTCGCATTGCCACGTACGCCCAGGTCATTCATCACTTCAGCCCAGCCCATCTTTGCGGTATCAGCGGTGATGGTGCCGGTGGAAATGGTGTTGCCCTTGATGGTGGTTTCCTTGGTTGTTACTGTCTGTTCCGTGCCGTTGATGGTATCGGAGGTGACGCTAGCTGTATTCGTGAAAGTGGTGCCTTTCGCGGTAGAGGTCACGCTGTTGGCATTGGTGCCATCGGTGATGGTATTCATCGTCATGCCGGCATTGGAAGTGGAATTATTGATATTGCCACTCTTATCCTTGATCTGGCTAGCAGTCTGGGTGGAGGAAGAATTCGAAACATTCTCATTACCATCGGTATCCTTCACGATAGAGGAAATGTAGCTGGAGTGCTGGTTCTGTGCGCTGGTGTTGACGCCATCGGTTACAGAGGTATCCACACCGTCTGCGGTCTTATCAGAAATCAGCTGCTTGGAGCCGTCTTTGATATTTTCGCGGATTTTTCCGTCGGTGATTTCCTGTTCGGTGTTTTCGCCGACTTTGTTAGAAATCAGCTTGTCAGCGGTGTTCTTGATTTCATTGGCTTTGGAGGTAATCACGCCGGAAGCGGTGTTGTTGATGTTGATGGCTTCGTTGTTGATTACTTCAGAAGCTTTGTTGTTGATGACCTTGGAGGTGGTGTCTACACTTTCCTCGTTGATCTGGATGGTGCTCTTGTCGCCGTAGCCCATGACGATGTCATTGACGCGCTGCTGGATGGAGGTATTGCCCACGTTGCTGGTGATGCTATTCGTAGCCGTGTTGGTGATGTTGCCATCTTTGTCCATCACAGTGCTTGCTACTTCTTTGCGGCCAACTTTTATGCTGTTGGTGATGCTGTCAGTAGTGACGGTCGTTTCGCTGATGTTGCCATCCTTATCTTCTGCTTTAGCAGTGACGCCATCTCCCGTAACTTTGGTCACGCCCCACTTGTCATCGGTTCCCACCTTATTCTTAATTTCGGTGGAAGTTACCTTAGAGGAAGCTTCATTGCCTTCATCGTCTGTTACTTTGTTTACGATCTTATCTGCTTCGACTTTGGATACAGCAGTGTTGCCTTCAGCGTCAGTTACCGTGGTCTTTGTGCCGCTGGTGGTCACGTTCTGGATGGTTCCATTGCCGTTCTCATCCAATGCTTCCACATGGAGCTTTCCGGTGATGTTGGTGTCGTGGAGGTTCGAGGTACCGGAAACATTCAGCTCTCCGACATTCGCGGTATCCGCATCAACAGTCTTAGCTTCGAGTTTCTCTACGCCGGTGATGTTACCCTTCTGGTCTACGGTTACCTTGCCTTCAATCTTGGTGACAGCGTTATCGCCTTCCCCTTCGCGAGTGATGCCTGCGGTGCGTTCATCGGTCTCCTTCAGGCCAGCGTCCAGGTTTTCCAGGTTCTTGGAAATGGTGGTATCACTGCCATCTTCTTCCGTAGCGGTGATGACATAGCCATTCTCTTTTACCTTGCCCAGGGCGTTGTCCAGGTTTCTCAGGTTATCGGATACGCTAGCGCCGTCATTGGTGCCATCGGTACCTTCTTTGATGTAGTTGCCATCAGCCCATACTCTGCCGATCTTCTTGTCCAGTTTCGCATCGGCATCGATTCTAGCCTGCTGTTCTGTGTAGAGCTGGCCGCCGTTCACTGCGTCGGTGCTGTTTTCAGCGATTTCGCCAGCAGCTACGCCGCTGATCTTGCCGGTGCTGTCGATGGTTACTTTGCCTTCGATGGTGGTAGTGTTGATGGTTTCACCATCATCTGTTGTGGTGGAGCTGCGTTCGAGGCCCTGGGTGCGGTCATCGACAGGTTTCAGAGCATTGTCGAGATTTCTCAGGTTGTCGTATACAGAGGCGGAGCCGCCTGCATTGGTGCTGGCTTTGATGTAGTTGCCATCTTCAAACTGCTTGCCGATGCTTTCATCGGTCTTCTGCAAGCCGGCGTCCAGATTTTCCAGGTTCTTGGAAATGGTGGTGTTGCTGCCATCTTCTTCCGTAGCGGTGATGACATAGCCCTTTTCTTTTACCTTGCCCAGGGCGTTGTCCAGGTTTCTCAGGTTATCGGATACGCTAGCGCCGTCATTGGTGCCATCGGTACCTTCTTTGATGTAGTTGCCATCAGCCCATACTCTGCCGATCTTCTTGTCCAGTTTCGCATCGGCATCGATTCTAGCCTGCTGTTCTGTGTAGAGCTGGCCGCCGTTCACTGCGTCGGTGCTGTTTTCAGCGATTTCGCCAGCAGCTACGCCGCTGATCTTGCCGGTGCTGTCGATGGTTACTTTGCCTTCGATGGTGGTGACTTCATCTTTGCGGGTGATACCGGCAGTGTTATCACGGGTTGTTACCAGTTCTTTGACACTAGTCATGGTGCCGTTGCCATCTGAGATTTTATCGGTGACGTTGAGGTTCTTCGTAGAGACATTGTTGGCTGTTACGGATTTCATGCCGCTCAGGGTCTTGCCGTCTTCGCTGAGGTTTTCGGTCTTTTTATCCAGAACTTCGATAGCTGTCTTATTCTCACCGGTCTGGGTGATAGCGGCTTTCGCTTCTGCTACAGTGAAGGAGTTTTCTTCTGTGCCATCTGTGATTTTATCGAGGACGTTGAGTTTTTTTGTAGAGACATTGGTAGCGCTTACGGAGGTCATACCGCTCAGGATACTGCCGTCATCGTTGAGGTGCTGGGTCTTTTTATCCAGAACTTCGATAGCTTTATTTGCTTTTTCCGCAGCTTCGGTATTTTGGTTAATCTTTTCAGCCAAGCTGCCTGTCTGTGCTGTGGTGTCTTCACCGCCGTAGATAGCCTTGTTGACGATTTTCTGCGCGTCATCTTCGGTAATCTTGGATGTTTCGAGGTCATTAACCTGCTTTACCAGGCCACTCTTGTCGTCTCCGACGGTTTCCTGGAGTTTAGCTACATCCCCTACCAGGCCGCCTTTTCCATCATCTCCGCCAACGACCTTCTCCAGGGCACTGAAGTCGCTTGCGCTAGCGAAGTCATTTACCAAAGCGTCCTTGATTACGCCTTTTGCGCTAGCATCGATAGTTGTCACATTGCTCAGGTCGCTCTTGGCGAGGTCTTTGGTTGCCTCAGAGATTTTGCTGTCGGTGTCCGTCTTGCTGTATGCGTAGTCTTTCACATAACCATACGTAGCAAATTTATTATCCGCTTCCGATTTGGTATAGACATTAGAGGCATCAGCCTTCTTGGCCATGTCGTCTTCCATGACTTTTTTAATCTTGGTTTCGCCAGCGGTGGTGATATTGGAGAGGCCTGTGTCAGCGTATGTATCAGTGCCCAGAGTTTTCACGAGCTTTTCTTTGCTTGTAGCCGTTTCGAGGCTTGCGGTAGTTGCATAGGTATCACCCAGAGCAGTCTTGATTGCGGATACACCAGTTTCGCTGATAGAAGTCACATTGCTCAGTGTGGTATCGGCCTTTAAAGCAAGGTCGTTCTTAACGGCATCCTTTGCGAGGTCTTTGATTCTCTGCTGGCCAGTCGCGCCCACGTTGCTCAGTTCCACATCTGCTTTGTTATTCAGCGCCTTCGCTGTTTCAGCTGCGTCAGCTTTATTACTCAGCATTGCACTGACCGCATTAGCATTTGCCTTTTCAGCCAGCAGATTATTCACGCTATCCGATGTATACACGGTATGAGTATTAGTACTCCCAGATTCTGTAACAGAAAAAGTTTCTGTAGTCGCCGCCGAAGCGCCCACGAAGCCGCCACAGGTGAGGGAGGCAGCGGCGAGGGTGGCGAGAAGGAGTTTCTTCATGCCGCCGGTGCTGCCGGATTTGGTGTGAGATTTGGCGATCTCGGAGGCCACGATGTAGCAGTGTTTTGCTTTGGACCAAATGACTTTGTAAATCTTATTCATCTTAGTTTTTCCCCCTTTGATGAAATATAGGGAGGCGCTGATGGGCTCTGGTGATGAGGTGTCACCCGCAGTGTGGTGAAGTAGGGAAACACTGATTAAATCGAAGAATCAGAAATTATACGAATTTTTAAGCAA
>CAVHZP010000193.1:0-4326 GCA_963640485.1 bacterium
GCTTAAAAATTCGTATAATTTCTGATTCTTCGATTTAATCAGTGTTTCCCTAGCTATGAGGAAGCAGGTGAGCATGCCCGACCACCGACTACCGACCACCGACTACGAATCCCTGATTACTGACTACTAATTACTAATTACCAAATGGAGGTACAAATCATGAATTTCCCGACCGAACTCAAATACGCAAAGACCCATGAATGGCTGAAGAAAGACGGCGACCTGGTAGAAATCGGCCTCACCGACTACGCACAGGATCAGCTGGGCGATATCGTTTTCGTCAATCTCCCGGAAGTGGGCGATGAAGTGTCCCAGGGCGAATCCTTCTCCGACGTAGAATCCGTCAAAGCCGTTTCCGATATCTACAGCCCGGTTACCGGCGTTGTCGCAGAAATCAACGAAGAACTCCTGGACGCTCCGGAAACCGTCAATGGCGATCCTTACGGCGCATGGTTCATCAAAGTCAAAGAAGTATCTGACGAAGAAGAACTCATGTCTGCTGAAGAATACGAAGAATTCTGCAAAACCTGCGGGGAGGAATAAGAATGGGAAGCTATGTACCATGTTCTCCGGCGGAGACAGAGGCAGAGCTTCATGAAATCGGACTTTCTTCTTTGGACGAGCTGTACCAGGCTGTGCCGAAAGAAGTTTATCTGAAAAAACTCCCTCTTCCGGAAGGAAAAAGCGAAATGGAAGTGCTGCGCCTTCTGAAGGCCATGGCCGGAAAAAATGAAATTTTCTCCTCCATCTTCCGCGGCGCCGGTGCCTATAACCACTACATTCCTGCCATCGTGAAGCAGGTGATCAGCAAGGAAGCCTTCCGCACCACCTACACGCCCTACCAGGCGGAAATCAGCCAGGGCATCCTGCAGTCCATTTTCGAATACCAGACCATGATTTGCCAGCTCACCGGCATGGACGTATCCAATGCGTCCGTGTATGACGGAGCGACAGCAGCGGCAGAGTCCATTTTCATGTGCCAGGAAAGAAAGAAATCCAAGGTTCTCGTGTGCGGTGCCATCCATCCGGAAGTACTCGCTGTCATGAAGACTTACTGTGAAAGCCGCAGTGTAGAATTGGTGGAAGTGCCGGCGAAAGACGGTACCACAGACCTGGAAGCGCTGAAAGGAAATCTGTCCGCTGACACAGCCATGGTGTATTTCCAGAGCCCGAACTACTACGGCCTCATCGAAGATGGCGATGCCATCACCGCTGCCGCTCACGAAGCTGGTGCGAAGGCAGTCATGAGCGTATCGCCTATTGCTTTGGGCGTCATGAAGACCCCGGGCGAATACGGCGTAGATATCGCTGTAGGTGACGGTCAGGCGCTGGGCATGCCGCTTTCCTTCGGCGGCCCATACATGGGATTCATGACCTGCACATCCAAGATGATGAGAAAGCTGCCGGGCCGCATCGTCGGCGAGACGGTGGACCACGACGGCCGCCGCTGCTTCGTCCTCACATTGCAGGCGAGAGAGCAGCATATCCGCCGCGAAAAGGCGTCTTCCAATATTTGCTCCAATGAAGCCCTCTGCACCATGACAGCCGGCGCATACCTGGGCGCTCTGGGACCCAATGGCATGAAGACCGTAGCCACTCTGTGCTACGATAAAGCTCACTACCTGGCGGCTGAGCTGGAAAAGATCGGTTTCAAAAAAGTGTATGACAAGCCGTTCTTCGATGAATTCCTCACCGAATCCCCGGTGGATCCCTCGGAAGTAGAAAAGAAATTGGCAGCTAAGGGCATCTTAGGTGGCCTTGCTGTAGACGGCAAGATTCTCTGGTGCGCTACGGAAATGAATAGCAAAGAAGAAATTGATACACTGATTTCCATCCTGAAAGGAGATGAATAAAATGGAACTGATTTTTGAACGGTCCGGCAAAGGCCACCAGATGGACCTTTTCCCGGCTTCCGATGTACCATCCTGTTCCATGGACATTCCTCTCCGTGAGAAAGTGCTGCACCTGCCGGAACTGGACGAAGTGGAATTCGACCGCCACTATGGCGATTTGGAAAAGCAGACCTTCGGCGTGAACCACGGTTTCTATCCCCTGGGCTCCTGCACTATGAAATACAATCCTGCGGTCAATGAAATTACTTGCGGCCTGCCGGGATTCACAGACATCCATCCTCTGGCGCCGGAATCTTCCGTGCAGGGCGCTTTGGAAATGATGTACACTTTGCAGGAAAGCCTCAAGGTCATCGCCGGCATGGACGGCTTCACCTTGCAGCCCGCAGCCGGCGCCCATGGCGAATATACCGGCCTTCTCCTGATCCGCTCTTATCATTTGTCTCGCGGTGATACGAAGAGAACAAAGATCATCGTTCCCGACTCCGCTCACGGCACGAACCCTGCCTCTGCGGCTATGGCAGGCTTTGATGTGGTGTCTGTGCCTTCCAACGAACAGGGCGGCGTAGACCTGGAGAAATTGAAAGAAGCAGTGGGTGACGATACCGCCGGCCTTATGCTGACGAACCCGAACACCCTGGGCATTTTCGACCCGAACATTCTGGAAATCACAAAGATCATCCACGATGCCGGTGGCCTTTGCTACTATGACGGCGCGAACCTGAATGCTATCGTTGGTCGCGCCCGTCCTGGCGACATGGGCTTTGACTGCGTCCATCTGAATCTTCACAAAACTTTCGCTACCCCTCACGGCGGCGGTGGTCCGGGAAGTGGACCGGTGGGTTGCAAGGATATCCTGAAACCATTCCTGCCGTCTCCCATCGTAGTGAAAGCAGAGGATGGCTACCATTTCGAAAAGCCGGAGCAGTCCTTCGGCCAGGTGAAAATGTTCTACGGCAATTTCCTGGTCATGATTCGCGCGCTCACCTACATCCTGAACCTGGGCAGCGACGGTCTCGCCGAAGCGTCCGGTCATGCGGTGCTGAATGCGAATTACCTGATGCACAAACTGGCGCCGCATATGGAAATCGCCTACCCCGGCATCTGCATGCATGAATTCGTCATGACGCTGGAACACTACAAGAAGGAAACCGGCGTCTCCGCTCTCGATGCAGCGAAAGGACTCCTGGACCATGGCATGCATCCGCCTACCATGTACTTCCCGCTGATCGTTCACGAAGCACTGATGGCGGAACCGACGGAAACAGAGAACAAGGAAACCTTGGATAAAGCAGCAGAAGCATTCATCGCTGTCTTCGAAGAAGGTCGCAAGGATCCGGAAGCGCTCCACAGTGCGCCGCATCATGCGCCCATCGGACGGCCTGATGAAGTCAATGCGGCTCGTCATCCGAAACTGACTTACGAATTTTCTGAATAAATGAAAGGCTCACCGGGGCAGTTCTTTCGTGAGCTGCCGGCGGGAGCCTTTTTCTATTTTTCATATCTGGCAGGCAAAGATGATTTCACATATTTACATCTATGACAACTGCGATGAGAATCAAAATCCTTACAAAAATATCGCCATCGAAGAGTATCTGATGCGTCACGTGCCCGTGGACGCGGTGACTTTATTTCTCTGGAAAAACCAAAAGACCGTGGTCATCGGGCGAAATCAGAACGCCTGGCGGGAGTGCCAGGTGGAGAAGCTCGCAGCCGATGGCGGCCATCTCGCCCGTCGTCTTTCCGGCGGCGGCGCGGTGTATCACAATACAGGAAATCTGAATTTCACCTTCGCGGCGCCCAAGGAAATCTACGATGTAGCGCGGCAGGTCTCGGTAATCGCAGAAGCGGCGAAGTCCTTTGGCATCGCGGCAGAGAAAACCGGACGCAACGATATCATGGCAGATGGAAGAAAATTTTCCGGCAATGCGTTCTACAAGTCCGGCGGCCGCGCTTACCACCACGGCACCATTCTGATTTCCGAAGACATGGCGCACATGGTGAAATACCTGGACACCTCGGGCTCAAAGCTTCACGCCAAGACCGTGAAATCCGTCCCCGCCCGGGTGGTGAATCTGTCGGATCTGAATCCTGCCGTGACCGTGGACACCTTCCGCAGTGCCATGAGGAAGGCTTTTGAAACTGTCTACGGCCTTCAGGTCGAAGTCCTCACCGATGCCGACCTGGATTGGAACGAAATCGGTGAGCGGGAAAATTTCTTTGCATCTGATGACTGGCGCCTGGGCGCGAAGCAGGAATTTACGAACCGGTGGGAATCCCATTTCCCCTGGGGCTTCCTACGCCTCTATGTGAAAGTGGCCGGCGGCATCATCGAGACAGCTGAAGTAGACTCCGACGGCCTCGCTGCCTCCATCATCGCTGCCATTCCGGCGGCACTGCAAGGCGCCCGCTACGACACCAAAGAAATGACGGACCGCATCCTCTCGATTTCCACAGAAGAGGAAGAGGAGAGGGC
>CAVHZP010000194.1:0-4318 GCA_963640485.1 bacterium
CAGTCAATAACATGATATAATTTACCCATCTTCAAAAGTAATTCAACAGGAGGATGATTTCAAATGAAAAATACATGGAAAAAATGGGCTGCTGCTTTGGTATTGGGGTCTGCACTTCTGGTGCCGCTGGGCATGACTTCGGCGAAGGATGTCATGGTAGGCATGCCGAACCCGTTGGTGGAATACCAGAATTACAGCGAATTGATGGATGCCGTGGATTTCCGCCCGCTCTCCATGCCGAGAGGCACTTTCCTGGCAGGGAAATATAAGCCCACCGACTACATCGCTATCAGCGGGCAAGTGGCTGATGTGCGCTACGCGCTGGAAGATGAGGGCACGCTGACGATCCGCTCGGCGAAGGTGGGCAAAGGCTCCCAGGACATCAGCGGTATCTATGGTGTGAAGTGGAAAGAGGTGAACTTCGACGGCGTCACCGTTTCCCGCGCGAAACTGAAAGATAAAGCTTACGCTGCTCGTTGGAGTGTGGGAGAATACACCTTCTCTGTGACTTCTGAAAAACTGAAAGAAAAGGATTTCAAAAAACTGATTTCCGTCCTGGTGGATTACACCGAAGACAACTATGCGGAATCCCGCAATCCCTATGCGAGAAAAGGGAAATAATATATAGCGTTTTAAAAGGCCGGCAAGGGGAGACTCCTCTGCCGGCTTTTATTTTGTGATGCGGTTGGTGCAAACATGTCGCTGAAGCTTCTGGCTACTAGCCGGCTAGAAGCCAGAAGCCAGCAGCTAGGAGCTTCATCGATATGTATGCACTGGCGGTAATAGCACCAGTGCGGTACAATAGAGGCATCGAGATTATTGTATTTCAAAGGAGCACGCCATGAGCCGTATCGCTGTATTGATTCCCTGCTGGAATGAGGCATTGACCATCGAGAAGGTGGTGAGGGATTTCCACCAAGCGCTCCCGGAGGCGGATATCTATGTGTACGACAACAATTCCACCGATGGCACCGGGGAGATCGCCCGGCGGGCGGGGGCTATCGTGCGGCGGGAGTACCGGCAGGGGAAGGGGAATGTGATCCGCTCCATGTTCCGTGACATTGACGCGGACTGCTATGTCATCACTGATGGCGATGACACGTACCCCGCTGAGTCGGCGCGGGAGATGGTGGACCTGGTGCTCTCGGGTCGCGCGGACATGGTGGTGGGGGACCGCCTCTCGTCCACCTATTTCAAGGAAAACAAGCGGCCTTTTCACAATTCCGGCAATGTGCTGGTGCGCCGGTGTATTCACATGTTCTGGCGGGAGCGGGGCAAGGAAATCATGGACGTCATGACTGGCTATCGCGCTTTTTCACCCATGTTCGTGAAGACGTTCCCGGTGCTGTCGAAGGGCTTTGAAATCGAGACGGAAATGACGATTCATTGCCTGGATAAAAATCTTCTTCTCGCCAATGTGCCGGTGACCTATCGTGACCGCCCAGCCGGGAGCGTGAGCAAGCTCCACACCTTCCGCGACGGCGCCAAAGTGCTGAAAACCATTTTCATGCTCTACAAAGATTACAAGCCGCTGCCTTTCTTCTCGGCGTCGGCGCTGCTCTTGGCATTGATTTCCCTGCTACTGTTCCTTCCTGTATTTCTGGAGTATGTGGAAACCGGTCTGGTGCCGAAAATGCCTACCCTGGTGACATCGGGATTCTTCATGGTGACGGCGGTGCTCTCCTTCGGCATCGGTCTCGTGCTGGATACGGCGGTGAAAAATGGCCGGAAGAATCAGGAAATACAGATGAATTTGATTGCGATGATGCTACGAAAGGGGAAATGACGCTGGAGGTTTTGTAGTCGGTAATCGGTGGTCGGTAGTCGGGGCGCATTTTCCTGCTTGCCCATCGTAGCCGGATGACCGTTTACCGTGAAACCGTCATCCGCACCATATCTCGCTATCGCCAAAGGGAGCGGTGAACGGTTATACGGTGACACGGTAACGATGAGGAAGCAGGTATCCGCGTCCTGATTACTAATTACTGACTACTGATTACTTAATCTCTAGCCTTTTTTACGATATATACTACGAGGTCCTATGTTTACATCTTTGATACTGAAAGTATTTCCTTCCATGGAGCGCTTCTGGGAAGTGTTCCGCTTTTTGGCTGTGGGCGGTGGGTGTTTCCTTTTGGAGTATGTGCTCCTTTTCACGCTGACGGAATACGCCGGCTTCGATCCGCTGGTGTCGGCGCCCATTGCTTTCACGATTTCTCTGGTGGTGAATTATATTCTCTGCGTTTACGTGGTTTTCCACGCAGAGCACCAGTCCACCACCCAGGCGGTGCTTTTCATCGTCACTTCCATCATGGGCCTTGGCATCAATCAGCTGGTCATGTGGGGCTGCATTGACCTTCTGGGGATCTGGTATATGTTCTCTAAAGTCGTGGCGTCCGCCATCGTGATGATCTGGAACTATTTTACTAAACGATTTATCCTTCACGGGAAGGCATGAAATTCTGCTCGAGGCTTAGGGGGCATTTGGCTGTTTTCTCACTACCATAATCCGTTGACCGTATTACCGTATTCCGAGCATGTATAGGGAAACGGGAAATAGAGCGATATACGGCTTATGGTACGAGCAGTTTACGCGCTATGTCCCACATCGGCAGTCGAGGCGATAAACGGTTATACGGTAAACGGCTCACGGTAGTGGGGAAGCAGGTACGCGCGCCCCTGACCACCGACCACCGACTACTGACTACTGACTACTAAAAAATAAAACACCGCCGGCTCATTTCCGCTGAGAATGAGCCGGCGGTGTTTTCGATTGCTCTCCGCTGCTATGTCACAGGTGCGAGAACATGGGCAGGTACTCCATGGAGAGCCAGCAAAGGAAGGCGTTGATACAGAGAGTGATGAGAGAGAGTTTCAGGCCCTCTTTCATCTGGGCGCCGGCATCGAGGCCGAAGCCCACGGGGATGGCGCGGGTAGTGACCGGAAGGATGTAGGCGCAGGAGGAAGAGGCGGTGACAGCAAGCACGTAGGGGATGGGATTCAGCCCCAGGGAGCCGGTGAGGGAAATCACCATGGGGATGGAGATGGCCGCTGCGGCGGTGTTGCTGGAGAGTTCAGAAAGAAATATGGATAGCAGGCAGACAATGAACATGGTGACCAGGCCGCCGGTGAGATGCAGGGAGCCCAGTAGGCGTCCCATTTCCGTGACGGCGCCGGTCTCGATGATGAGTTTCCCCAGCGCGAGGCCTGAGGATGCCATGATCATGATGCCCCACATGGCGTGGCTTTCGGCAAATTTCCAGGTGAGCAGGACTTCGTTCTTTTCATCTTTCAGGATGAACATGAAGAAGCCCATGATTAAGAAGATGTAGGCGGGCTTCAGTGCCGGGAAGAAATCGGCGTAAAGCGGGCGGCCGAAGGCGAGGATCACGGCGATGAAAAAGAGCCAGAAGCACCAGATTTCCCCTTTGGTCATAGAGCCAAGTTCGCGGTACATTTTCTGGAATTCTTCCTTCGTGCCGTGGAGGTTCGCTGCCGGCGTTTTCATGTGCAGCAGGAAAAGCAGATTGGCGAAGAGAATCACCACCAGGATGGGGACGAAGCGAATCATCCACTCCACGTACATGAATTCGTGGCCTGTGAGCTCTTCGATATAGGCGATGGAAACTAGGTTTGCTGGGCTGCCGATGGGGGCGAAGCGGACCATCCACTCTACGTACATGAATTCGTGGCCTGTGAGCTCTTCGATATAGGCGATGGAAACCAGGTTTGCCGGGCTGCCGATGGGGGAGCCCAGGCCGCCGATGCCGCTGCCCCAGCTGATGGCCAGAAGGATCGGTAGCGCCAGGCGGCTGTGGGTGATGTCTTTTTCACCGACGAAGTGCATCATGCCGATGGCGATGGGGCAAAAGATAGCGGCCACTACCGTATTCGGCAAGAAAGCGGACAGGATCACCGAAGCGGCGAGCCACACGGTAATTTGGGAGTGCATGGAGGTGCCGATGAGGCAGAGGGCGCGCAAGGAAATACGGCGGTCCAGCCCGACACGGGACCAGGCGAGGCAGATGAGGTCGCCGCCCAGAAGCATGACTACGATGTCTGTGAAATATTGGACAATGACATGTTGATTCGGTATGAGGGAGAAAACGGAATTCACCATGATGGGGAGCAGCGACGTCACGGCGATGTGGACCGGGCGGAAGGTCCACCAAATGGCCATCCATACTGCTGTGGCCACGGCGAGGGCGCCTTTATCTCCTAAAAAAGAGCTAAGCCCCAAAGCGGCGGCCGCAAAGCCCAGAGGGCCATAGAGAAGGTGCAGCGTTTCATCAGAGAGAGGCAAAAGCCCGCTGCGTTT
>CAVHZP010000195.1:0-4282 GCA_963640485.1 bacterium
GCCAGAATTTATGCCAGTTGCTTCCACAGTCCAAACGCGCCCTATCCCCTATCCCTTATCCCTTATCCCTTTTACTTCCCTTTATGGTAAAATAGCAAAGTAAATGGAGGCGCAGCATGGAATACACAGAAAAGAAATTATTGGAACAGCTTTCGGCGGATTTGAAACGGCCGGATGTATTATATGAGAAGGACTATATCCAAGAGGACGGACGGACTTCGGACACGGAGCGGCTTTTCTCGGAGGTGGTGGGAGAGTATCTCTTAGCTCACCGGGAGCTTCTTACGAAGGGCGAGCGGAATTGGGGCGTGTATCACAATTCTTTTGGCCGCACCAGTGAGCGCGGCGGACGGGCGGCGGCGAAGATTCTGGCAGAGAAAGATTTCTTCCGCGCCATTGTCCTTGATGGAGATCTGAAAATCCTGGACGGCACCATGAAGGAAGTGGGGCACTTTGATTTCATGACCCTGGATAAGGAAGGGAAGAGTCTCACGCTCTTTGAAATGCGGCCGTACCCGTTGCAGGAAAATCCGCTGGCTCGCGTCCTTCGGCTGTGGGCTTTGAAGGAGTCGATTCAGCAAGAGAAGCTCACGCAGCTTCTGGGGCTCACGGAAGCGCCGCGGATTTCTGTGGTGACCCTGGTGACCGGGGCGCCTCATGAACGCTATGGCGCGGGCAAAGCGGAAGAGCCTCTGCCGGTGAAGCGGCTGGGCATGGTTCTGGGCGCGCCGCTCCTTTATCTTTTCCACGGGGTTCACGGGACGGTGGTGAACCGGATGATGCCGGCGCCTTCGCAGATGACGAAGCGGGAACTCCTGACGAAGCTGGAAGCGGACGCGGCGCATCCGGAAATGCTCTATCAGAAGGACTACGTCAATAGTTTCTCCATCACCAGCGATACCGGCGAGACGGTGTGCGCAGTGATTTCCTCATGGCTCACGGCGCATCGGGATATCTGGATGGCAGTGCCCCGCGGCCTTTACCGGCTCCTGGAAGGGCATCGGATGGACCTGTCGAATAAGGATCCTTATTTCCAGAAAATCCGCAAGCAGAAGGTGCTGCCGCCTTTCGGAAAGGTGCTTCCGGTGGGGCTGGTCTTCCTGGGAAATCGTTCGCAGCAGCTGGGACGGCCGGCGCTTCTTCTTTATGATGGATGCGAGATGGGCCCGGCGCCGTACTCTATGGTGCGGGCGGTGGAGAAGGTGGATAGTTCCGACGCCCTCCTTCGCAGTGTCCTTCGCGCCTTCACCCATCTCCTCCTGGTGAATCGGGAGAAACTCATGCAGGATTTGAAACTCCCCGCCGATACGACACTCGAAATCCGTCTCCTGGTAGAAAAGGGAACGCCGCAGTACGAATTCTTCCTCCGCGACCTTCCCGCCCTGGAGCCCCTCATGAAGGCCATGGGCGTGGGCCTCATGGTGCTCGAAGAGGGATATGAGGCGATGTACTAAGGGGGCATGTTTGGCGCTGGAGGTTTTGTAGTCGGTAGTCAGTAGTCGGCGGTCAGGGCGCATTTGGCGCTATTTTCACATAGCGGTACTCATGCTAGGGAAACGCTGATTAAATTTCAGATAACGATTTAATCAGTGGTTCCCTAGTGGGAATGGCGTCAATCGCGGCTCGATTACCGACCACCGACCACCGACCACCGACTACCGACTACAAAACCTATACCGTTTTTCTCTTCGATATCCACCTTTTCAATCCGCTACTCATAGGTTATAATGATACAAATTGACTGTATAGGAGGCGGCATGAGATTGGCCGGGATGGTTGGAAATCAGAAGCATAGGCATTTGTTCGCTTCTTTTATAGGGAAATGGATAACTGAATTTTTTGTGGGGAGAAATTATTTTCTCCAGACGGAAGCGTGAGGGCCGGAGAGCGGCGTCACGCTTTTTGTAGTGGTTAAATGGAGGATGCAGATGGAAGAATTCCAGCAATTTATTATTTTTTTGATAGATTTTATTAAATCACCTTTGAATGTGTGTTTCGTGATAGCATTTCTTTTGGCGGGATACTTCTACAATGTCAGATTTGCTAAACAAATCAAGGAAAAGCAGGATCTTCTTGGAAAAAGCTTAACTATACTTTCTAAATACAATGGTTCCAATATTCAGGAGGGTTATAACGCTCTGGATGCGGAACTTTCAGGAGATTCGTTATTAAATCCCGTATGGAAAAAATACAAAAAAACCTTGGCTTTTATTACCAAAGATGGCGAGGTGAGGATGTATTCCACGGTCGATGCATCGGAGTATTTGCATTCATCAGCTTTGCTCGGGGGGCTTCGCGCTGGCTTTTGGTCTGGTCTTGCAGGGCTTTTCACTGGACTCGGTATCCTAGGGACTTTCGTTGGCTTAACAGTAGGAATGGCTCGTATCGATCCTAGCAGCACCAGTAATTTATCGAATAGTATCACCAATCTTCTTGGGGGCATGAGCACAGCTTTTGTAACTTCTTTACTTGGCATTGCTTTTGCAATTGTAGCAGGGTATAAATATCACAAGCTGATGGATGATTTCTGTGAAAAAGTGGAAGAAATAGCGGATAAATTAGATGCGATTTTCCAAAGAACTAATGCAGAATCCATCATGCTGATTCAGCTGGAGGAAATCCGTCAGGAACGCATGGCGATCCAGTCTCTCAGCACGCAGATGGCGGTGGCGCTTTGCGATCGCCTTCCCGATGTATTGGAACAGATGGCAGACCGTATGGATCAGGCGGTGAAGGGCAATCTGGATACTATGCTTGATGGGCTTTCTACCAAAATGGATGAGCAAACGGGAAAATTGGGAGAGGTGGCGAAGCATACAGAGGCTTTGGCCAATGGCTTTGGCAATGCGATTAATGAAAATGCCGGCGAGGAAGCCAAAGCTCTGGGCAATTCCTTATTGAAGTTGTCCGGGGAAATCAATGAACTCACCGGTAGCGTGAAGGCAATGATTACAGAGTCCCAGAATACGGCAACGAAAGCCAATGAGGAGATGATCCAGGCCGTAAGAGAGGCTGTGGCGAATCTGGATCATACCATGGAAGGCATATTGGCGAAGCAAACGGCCAAAACGGATGAGAATATCCAGAAGATGACCGGTTTCATGGAAGAAATGAAAGACACCATGGCGGATATTTTCGCCAAAATGTCAAGCTCTGCAGAGCAGCAGGCAAAGAGTACGACCGATGCTATCGCCGCAACGCAAACGGCGGCCGATGAAAATCTGGCTCATGTCAATAGCACTGTCAAAGAACTGATGGCGCAAATTGCGAACCAGATGGCAGCTATGCAGGCTTTGGTGGACGCGCAGCAGAAGAATATGGATGGCACATTGGATAAGATGCGGAGTGCTGTGGACTCGTCCAGTGATGTGGTAGAGAGTGCCGGAAAAGCGGTGGCTGAATTTGGTAGCGCTGCAAAGGATACCAGAGAACAGTTTGCGATGGCCGCTCGCGAAGCTGCCGGGACGATTAAAGAGGCAGCGGAACCATTTACCGAGGCGGCTCGTCCTTTAAAGGATGCAGCGGCTTCTGTGGATGGCAGTTTGAAAACTTTGCAGGCGGCGATGCAGCTTCATAGTGATACCACCGCAAAAGCAGCCAATGAAATGAAAGCCATGGTGGAAGGACAGGAACTTTCGGCCAAGAATATCCAGGAATCTTTGGAGGCAGTAAAGAAGGCTTGGCAGGCTTATGAAGAAAATTTCAAAGGTGTAAATGACGGTATGACTGCTATCTTTGCAAACTTGCAAAAGGGCTTAAAAGATTACAATGCGGAGACTAGCGACGGATTGCAACAGGCTCTGGAAGCATTTGATGGGGGCTTTGCGAAAGTGGTCGATAGACTGGCGTCTATCAGTGCCGATGCGGCAGAGCCGATTGAAGATTTGCAGGAGAGCATTGATCGGTTGAGTGATAACATCAAAAAAATAAGAAGATAATCGGTAAGAGGCAGATATGCGAAGGTTTCATAGAAAAGAGAGTCTGGCGGAAAATCAGGAGAATGCGTTTAACCTATCCATCAGTGACCTGATGGCCGGCATACTATCCATTTTCATGTTGGCCGTGTGTTACTTCATGCTGAACCTGGGACAGGTGAAGGATCAGTACACCGGCAATATGGAAATGCGAGACGATATGCTGGAAGAAATCAAGGCGGAGCTGGATCAGCGGGGCACCACGGTAAAGGTAGACAAGAAGCAGGGGGTACTTCGCATCGAAGGGGATTTCCTCTTCAATACCGGGGAAGCCCACGTGAAGGAGAGCGGGCGGCAGGATATCTTGA
>CAVHZP010000196.1:0-4245 GCA_963640485.1 bacterium
CACACGGCCCAGAAGTCGATGAGGGCGAAGCCTTTGTGTTCGGCGATTTCTTTTTTGAATTCTTCGGGGGTATGAATTTCGGTAATCATGGGAGGTCTCCTTTTTTATATCGAAAGAAGTATATATAGTGTTGGCTATATTATAGCATGAGGAAAGGATAAGGGATAGGGGATAGGGGATAAGGGATAGGGGATAAGGCGTGTTTGCCGCTAGTTAGGAGTGAGGAGTGGTGGTGCGGCGCACAAATTAAGAAGCGCCGCAAATTTTGTAAATAGGTACGCGAGCCCCTATTTCTAAAGCTCGCGCCGCTTTCCGATTTGATGCGGCGCACATCCACTCCTCACTCCTAACTTTCATCGGCATCACCCGCCCTTCGGGCCCCCTCTTCAGAAAAGAGAGGGCTTGGCACGTTGAACCGCTTTGTTAAACGCGCCTTATCCCTTATCCCCTATCCCTTATCCCTCATTCACGCAAGAGTGTACTCTAAAACAAAGCCACACTCTGTTAGAGGCTATACCACTAACCTAGGGGGTGGGGTATAAGTATCTTCTATTATGTGCATTCGTTTTACGCAATGTATAATGATACAAATGCAATCGAATTCCGTTCTGATTCGATGAAAAAATGTGATTTAAGAAGTAAAGAGGGGATGCCAATGGGGGCAAGACAGGAAGCCGTAGAGCGGCTGTTATCAGGGTATCGCAGGTACTACACGATCACCCGGTTTGACGGGGGGATCGAGGCCGCGGGAAAAGGCCTTCGGGAGGCCGAGGATCTATACGCTCCTATCTTGCCCGGTGGCGCCTCTCTTTCTGCTGTGTGCGAGTATTACGAGAAGGCAGAGAGATATTTTTTATTTCATTCCAATGAGCTTTGGTCCACGCACCAGGAGGAGTTTCTATTCGTCTTCTCGGTGCCCTACTTGACGAAGGAAATCTTCGAGGTCTGCCGCGATTATGCTTACGAGGCGGGGATGGACATGGCTCACATCGGTTCGGGGCATATGTACACCTATATTTCCCCGGTCTTCATCGCTGAGAGTGCTGATGAGGATGCGATCCGGGCTTTGGAGAAATGCAAGTACTACAAGAGTTTCCGCTTCTCTTTCCATGGATGGATGGAGTATCACGCGGGGCTCCTCACGTTGGGAGATATGAATTTTTATTTCAATCAGGCCGGCAAGTGTATGGAGAAGGGTCTGAGGAGGGTCTTCTTGCAGCTCATGCAGCGGGAAGCGTAGGAGGGTAATGTATGAATACGTTGGTATTACTGGGGATCTGTGTAGCGATCCTCTTCTGTGGGTATATGTTCTACGGCCGCTGGCTGGCTAAGCAGTGGGGCGTAGGGGAAGGGGATATCCCGACGCCGGCGCACACCATGAATGATGGCGTCGACTATGTGCCGGCAAAGGCTCCGGTCCTCATGGGCCATCATTTCTCGTCTATCGCCGGCGCCGGCCCGATTACCGGACCGATTGGCGCGGCTATGTTCGGCTGGTTGCCGGTAACCCTGTGGGTCCTGGTAGGCGGCATTTTCTTCGGCGGCGTCCATGACTTCGGTGCGCTCTTCGCGTCCGTCCGTCACAAAGGCCAGTCCATCGGCGAAATCATTTCTGCCAATATGTCCAAGAGAGCAAAGCAGCTCTTCATCATTTTCTCTTACCTCACGCTGATCCTGGTAGTCGCTGCCTTCGCAGCTATCGTAGCTTCCACTTTCGGCGCGGTTGTCGAAAATGGGGTAATCAATGAAGCCAAGAGTGCCACCAACGCATCGGTTGCCATGGTTTCCCTGCTCTTCATCGTTGTGGCTATCGTCTTCGGCTTTGCGGTGTATCGCCGTCACACCTCCATGGTGGTTTCCTCTGTCCTCGGCGTGGCTGCCATCGTGGCATGCATGGCCATCGGCATGAATTTCCACCCCTTCTATTTCACCACCACCACCTGGATGTGGATCATCGGTGTGTACATCACCGTGGCTTCCGTCACTCCGGTATGGATTCTGCTGCAGCCTCGTGACTACCTGTCTTCGTTCCTGCTCTATGCGATGCTCATCGTCGCTGTAGTTGGTATCGTGGGCGCGCACCCGGACATCAATCCGGACCTGTTCCCGGCTTACGCAGGCTTTGCCGTAGACAATGGCAATGGCGTGCAGTACCTCTTCCCGATTCTTTTCACCACCGTGGCATGCGGCGCGATTTCCGGTTTCCATTCTCTCGTTTCCTCCGGCACCACGTCGAAACAGCTGGATAAAGAATCCGACGCGAAGCCCATCGCCTACGGCGGCATGCTTCTGGAATGCGTGCTCGCAGTCATCACTCTCTGCGCTATCGCTTATGCCAGAGAAACCGGTCATACCCATGGCGCTACGGATATCTTCGCCGGCGGCATCGCTGCCATGATCGGCGCGATCCCGGGCATGGAATCCATGGAAATGAGTATGTACACCCTCCTGGTATTGACCTACTCCGCATTCTGCCTCACCTCGCTGGACACCGCGACCCGTCTGGCACGCTTCATGTTCCAGGAATTCTGGCTCGAACCGGGCGAAATGCCGAAGGACGTCAAAGGCGGCTTCAAGAAACTCATGGTGAATCCGTACTTCGCCACCATCATCACCGTTATTCTCGGCGTGCTCCTGGGCATGAATGGCTTCATGAAAATCTGGGGCCTCTTCGGCGCAGCAAACCAGCTTCTCGCCGGCATCGGCCTTCTGGCTGTGGCTGCCTGGCTTGGTAACGCAGGCAAGAACAATAAGATGTTCATTTTCCCCATGTGCTTCATGATGGTCGTCACCATCTGCTCTCTTGCTCTCATCGTGAGAAACCAGGTGGGCATGATCATGAAAGGCGGCGCAGACTGGGGTCCCTACGCCCAGGCAGGCATCGGCGCCCTCCTCATCGTGCTGGCACTTGAACTGGCCGTAGAAGGCTTCCGTACCATCTTCGGTAAAAAAGCATAAGGTTTGTTGGAAATAGAAAAAACGCCATCGTGAGATGGCGTTTTTGATTGGGATGGTGCGGTTTCCGCTGGTCTAACATGTTGCTGCGGCTTCTAGCTGCTGGCTTCTGGCTGCTAGCCGGCTAGAGGAACATAGTGCTGAGCGCTAAGTGCGACCCGCGTTTAAAGATGGTGAGAGATGTTTTGCTTTTCGCTAGGGAACCATCACCCGCCCTTCCAGAGGAAGAGCAATGCTGTTAAGTTAAGGATTTTAAATAGCAGCAGGCAGAATCATTATGTTACGTAAGCCGTACAAAATCCCTAATTTAATAGCATTGAGAGAAAAGGGGGGCGAAAGAGGAAATAGCGGGACGCACTTAGTGTGCCGGTGAGATGTATCTCCAGCCGGCTAGAAGCCAGCAGCTAGCTGCTAGAAGCTGCAGCGACATGTTCGCACTGGCGGTATTCCCGCTACTATAACTTCGAGTTCGGCGACATGCTCGTATCCCTTGGGTCCCACTGCACGATTTCTCCGGCGGCGAGGCTTTTGGGGACGTCGATGGTGCGCTGGTTCGAGGAGCCTTTAAAGAGGAGGGTCACGTCTTTTTTCTCCAGGATAAATTCGCCGTCCACGAGGACGTCGATGCGCTGCAAGAGCTCCATGGTTTCCGGCATGACTTTGGCGAAGTGGCCTAAGATGTCGCGGTCGAAGAGGTAGCCCGAGAAGCACCAGATGGTTTTCTGTGGATACATTTCTTTAAAGCGGGTGACGAGGGAGAGGAGGCCTTTCTGATTCACCGGCTCCATGGGCTCGCCGCCCAAGAGGGTGAGGCCTTCGTAGTAGTCAGAGCCTACTTCCTGGAGGATATGATCTTCCAGTTCTTTGGTAAAGGGCTTTCCGTAAGAAAAATCCCAGGTCTCCGGGTTGAAGCAACCCTTGCAGTGGTGGGTGCAGCCGGAAACGAAGAGGGTGAGCCGTATGCCCGGCCCATTGGCGATGTCGTATTCTTTGATGTTAGCGTAGTTCATGGTTTTGTTTTTGGTAGCTACCGCTGGTGCGTACATGGTGGCGTTGCTTCTAGCTGGTGGCTGCTGGCTTCTGGTCGGCTAGAGGAACATGGCGCCGAGCGCAGAGTGCGTCCCGCAATGAACGGAAGCAAGAGGTTGCTGATGGTTAAAGCAGATTGTTACGCTAGCGTAAGGGAGTAGACCCTTGGAGAAGGGTCGCCCGATAGGGCCGGATAGAAATGCACCGAAGGTGCATACTCAGCAGTAGCCCAAAGTATGCCAATGTTTGCGTATAGTTCTG
>CAVHZP010000197.1:0-4239 GCA_963640485.1 bacterium
GCTACCACTATTGAGGCTGATGGTGGTGCCATTACCGGTAATCGAAGTGATGTCATTCAGCGCGTTGGCCAGTTTCACTGTGAGGACGCCGCCATCGGAAATGACGCCGATGTTGTTATCCGTCAATTTGCTGGTATCGGTAACGCCGCCCTGGATGGTGAGGGTCTCATTCAGGTTCTTCTTGATGGTATCTCCGCTATCGCCGGCAAACTTCAGACCGTCATCCAAAGTAGCCACCTGGTGATCGCCTTTCCCATCTTCATAGATGATGCGGGTGATCCCGTCTTCACCATCTTTGCCATCGAGGCCTGGCTTGCCGGTCTCGGTGCGGATGTCTACCAGGGTGGTGCCGTCTTTGCCATTGGTGCCGTCTTTACCGGCAAGACCGATGTGGCCCTGCTCGCCCGCTTCGCCCGGTTTGCCATCTTCACCCTTCTTACCGGCTTTGCCGATGGTAATGTTGCTGTCAAGGGATACGGTCACTTTGCCATCGTCTCCATCGGTGGAGCTGACTACGATGCCATTGGCTCCGTCCACGGTGATGGCTTCGCCCAGATTTTTCGTAGTTGCCTTAGAACCATCTGCCGTGCCGAGGAGAGAAAAGCCTTTGTTGGTGAGATCAGTCTTCGCGGCGTCGATGGAGTCATTCAGCCGATCCATATTGACCGCCTGGCTACCATCGTAGCCTTCTGCCTTCTTGTCCGTCACGGTCGCATAAGCCACATTGGTGATGGTGGTGCCGCCGGCCTTTGTATCTGCGTTGTAAGCAGTGCCAGCCGTGCCGCCCATGGTGACTTTGCTGTAGTCGTAGTCGCCGTCTTCCTTCGTGTCATACTTCACGGCGCCTTTGTCGAGGGTGGAAATGTCAGCCTTCGCTTCTTTGAGCTGGCTCACATTCACTGCATCGGTAGGCTCTGTACCAGCTGTCACACCGGTAATCTTTCCACTTACAGTCAAGCCGCCGTTGATGGTGACGTTACCACTATTGAGGCTGATGGTGGTGCCATTACCGGCAATCGAAGTGATGTTAGTCAGCTCCTTGGCCAGCTGCACTGTGAGAACGTTTTTGCCATCGGAAATGACGCCGATGTTGCCTTCCGTCAATTTGGTGGTATCGGTAACGCCGCCCTGGATGGTGAGGGTCTCATTCAGTTTCTTAGCGATGGTATCTCCGCTATCGCCGGCAAACTTCAAGCCGTCATCCAAAGTAGCCACCTGGTGGTCGCCTTTCCCATCTTCATAGATGATGCGGGTGATCCCGTCTTCACCATCTTTGCCATCGAGGCCTGGCTTGCCGGTCTCGGTGCGGATGTCTACCAGGGTGGTGCCGTCTTTGCCATTGGTGCCGTCTTTACCGGCAAGACCGATGTGGCCCTGCTCGCCCGCTTCGCCCGGTTTGCCATCTTCACCCTTCTTACCGGCTTTGCCGATGGTAATGTTGCTGTCAAGGGATACGGTCACTTTGCCATCGTCTCCATCGGTGGAGCTGACTACGATGCCATTGGCTCCGTCCACAGTGATGGCTTCGCCCAGATTTTTCGTAGTTGCCTTGGAGTCCTCCGTCGTGCCGATGAGGGAAAAGCCTTTGGCAATCGTACTCGAGGAATCGGAAATCTTCTTTTCCAGCTCCGAGAGATCGATGTTTACCTCCGATGTAGCACCGCCATAAGCATTGGTCTTCGTGAGGGTGATCTTCTTGCCATTGCTATCATAGACGCCGCTGGTGACGCTGTAGTCTTTGACCGTGCCTACTTCGATGGTGTTACCACCCTTCTTCGTCAGGGTGACTTTACCAGTATCGCTAATGTTACCGCTCTCGATGTCATTGTTGCTCAGCGTGGTGTAATTATTGCTGACGGTGGTGTTCAAATCGGACAGGTCGCTGTAGCTGGCAAGGCCCTCCAGCTTTACCGAATTATTATCGGTATCTGTAATGGTCCAGGTCAGGGCGCTATTGGTTCCCCCAGATTTTTCAGCCTTAGACAGTGTGGTGTCTTTCGCACTGATCTTGTTGTTGTTGTCCTTGTCGATGGTGATATTGTCTCCGGCAGTGTAGGTGGTGTCTTTCGCGTTAACGGTATAAACCTTAGCGCCAGTGCTATCTTCAGCTTCGTCTAAGGTCACATTGGTGCCTGCGGCTACTTTGACAGCGCCTTTGGCAATGTTCTGAATGTCTGTTTTCGCATTCTGGATGATAGTGCTGCTGTTGGCTTTGATGGTGTGGTTAGTCGCATCGATGGCGATGGTTTCATCTCCCGCAGTATAGGTGGTGTCGGTGGCGCTCAAGGTGTAGGTGGTGATGCCGGTGGTGTCATCGGTTTCGGAGGAAACAGTAACATTTCCATTTTCCGCTCCCTTCACAGCTACACCTTTGGCGTTGACAGTGAAGGTCTTCACGCCGTCTACAGTTTCGGTGCCTATGCTCTTCACATTGGTCCCGGCTACCACGTTCACTTGTTCGCCGCTCAGGTTCTTGATGGCATTGTATACCGTGTCGCCGGTGACAATGTTGTTATCTCCCGCTTTGACGTTACCGCTCGCATCTGCACTGATCTTGTTGTCCTTGTCGATGGTGATATGGTTTCCGGCGGTGTAGGTGGTGTCTTTCGCACTAATCTTGTTATCATCACCGATGGTGATATTGTCTCCGGCGGTGTAGGTGGTGCCGGTGTCCTGGGCGAGGTTGTAGGAGATGCCGTTGATTTTGAGTTTCTTCACGGTGCCACCGGCATCCAGAGACGCGTCGCTATCCCCTAAGGCTTCGACTTTGGAGCCGGCGGCGAGGGTGAAGGCGTCGGCGAAGTTGCCATCGGTACCTGCCTGCTGCACATGGAGTTTCACGTCGTCTCCATTGGTGCCGCCGTCGCTGGTGATCTGCAAGGTGCCGTCTACGGCATAGTCACCGGTGTACTTCCCGGTAGTTGCATCATACTGGCCGCGGCGCATGAGGCTGATGGTGCCGCTATTCTCACTACCCTGTGCGGTGACCTTCTGGATGTCGTCGCCCTGGGCGGTGCGCACGTTGGTCACCAAAGCCCCCAGTGCCGAGTTCAGTTCGCCGATGGTCATATTGGACTGGGACAGCAGCACATTGGGGTCATCGTTCTCTGCGCCCCAGAAGCTGTAGATTTTGTTGTTCTCATCCACTGCGGTCTTCAGGATTTCATTGTTCCCGCCGTACACATTCCCTTTGTACAGGTTTCCATTCTCATCCACAAAGACGCCGACTTGGTAGCTGCTACCCGTATTTAGTACATAAAGGTAAGTGTTTTCCAGCAGTTCACCATTGTAGGTGTACATGCCCTGGGCATTTGTCGTAACTGTTTTGAAACGGCTATTTCCCTGAGAGCCCCCGTCGACCCACGTCCCATCGGTATTCTGGATGTAATACTTCCAGCTGTAAGGCGTAGCATTATCTCCAACGACGCCGCCGGTGTACATATTGACAGACACATCTTTGATGCCGCCCTTCGTCAAAGTTTCAGAGCCGATGGTGCTATTCACCGAGTCGGTATAGAGAAGACCTGTAGTGTCCTTTGACGTGTCGGTCTGGTACGCCATGAGTTTGTACGTCACCTCCGGATACGATCCACTGGAGTAGCGCTGATCCGCCACCAGGGCGGCAGTATAGCCGTTACGGACATAGACGTAAACTTTTTCGTTATTATCCGGATTCGTCAGCGTCTGTTTGGTGTAGGTGTATGTCGTGTCATTCCATGTCTGCGTAGTCGTAGCTTTGTCACTTGAATATGCCTGGTAAACGACGTATTGCCCCTTGGAGGTGCTAGAGGCGGTGTATTCCGCTTCTATTTCCGTGGTGAAGAGCGGCATGAGACCGGCGCCAAGAAGCAAGGCAGAGGCCAGAAGAGCACGGGTGCCTTTGCTGCCTTTGCCTCCTTTGCTGTGGGCATTGGCTAATTCGGATACTGCGACGTAGCAGCTCCGGGCTTTGCTCCAAATGACTTTGTATATCTTGTTCATGGTTTTGGTCTCCTTTCTTTTTAAGGGGGAGGGGCGCGATTGGCATCGGGGAAAAGCTTTGCCGGGTTCCGCTTGTCGGTTTTGGTAATCAGTGATCAGTCATCAGGACGCGGTTGACGTTTGGCAAAGGCTTTGCTGATTTCCGCTATCGGTTTGTTTTTCTAGGGAAACGCTGATTAAATCGAAGATTCAGAAATTATTCTTGAATTTTTATTCATAGCTTCGTCAAGAAAATCCTTAAATAGCTCGCTATTCGCG
>CAVHZP010000198.1:0-4232 GCA_963640485.1 bacterium
TGGAGAAGGGTCGCGCCAAAGGCGCCGGATAGAAATACGCCGAAGGCGTATCCCGTGCAATAGCGGTCATACAGAACCATACGCAAACATCGGCATGCTTAGGGCTACTGCTCATTATGCACCTTCGGCGCATTTCTATCCGGCCCTATCGGGCGACCCTTCTCCAAGGGTCTACTCCCTTACGCTAGCGTAACAAGCTGCTTCAAATTTCAGCATCCCGCCCTTAGCGTTATCGTCTCGTGAGGCGAGCTTACAAGCTCCATTCTCATAGCTTCTCGCTATGGCGAAGCAGGTACGCGCGTTTCTTATTTCAAAACTCGCGCCGCTTTATGAATTGATGCGGCGCACCACCACTCCTCACTCCTAACTCCTAACTCCTAACTTCTCACTTCAAAAGCATCACCCGCCCTTCGGGCACCCTCTTCAAAGAAGAGGGCTTGAGAGCGGAAGGCGCGCCTTATCCCTTCGCGCAATCAAAAAGCCGCGGTTTCCCGCGGCTCTTTTGATTTCTTATTCAGCTACCACAGACACGTGGACGGAGCTGGTGACCTGCTGGTGCACCCAGACTTCCACGTCATATTCGCCTACGGTCTTGATCGGAGTTTTCAGGCGGATATTTTTCTTTTCCAGTTTGAATTTGAACTGGCTTTCCAGGGCTTCGCTGATGTCTTTGGCGGTGACGGAGCCGAAGACTTTGCCATCTTCACCGCTCTGTACTTTGAGCACCACGGTGATTTTTTTCAGCTGAGCTGCCATGATGACTGCTTCATCGCTGGCCACTTTGTCTTTGAATTCTTTGGATTCTTTTCTCTGGGATGCGGTGTTCAGGTTTGCTTTGGTTCCTTCCACGCCGAGACCTTTGCGAATCAGCACGTTGCGGCCGTAAGCATCAGCCACTTCGATGACGTCGCCTTTCTTTCCCATTTTTTTAACGTCTTGCAGTAATACGACTTTCATTCTTTTTCCTCCTCTACTTGTTTACGGACTTGGGCGATGATCGCCTTTTCCGTTGCTTCTCTATTGGCATCTTTGCCCAGCTGGCAGCCTGCCACGGTGAGGTGACCGCCGCCGCCCAAGGCTTCCATGACGATCTGTACATTCACAGAACCGTCGGAGCGGGCAGAGAGACAGAGTCCATTGTCATTGTGATAATACAGGAAGCTGGCCCGGATTTCCTTCACCGTCACCAGGTAGTCGGCGATTTGTCCCGCCAGAACCTGGGCGTCTTCGATGCCTTCGGGGCACTCGGCGATGGCGATGGTATCCTCCACCAGTCTCATATTGGCTAAAATCTGCGCTTTCGCGCGGATGAAATGAATATCTTCAGCGAAGAGCCGGCGCACCAGTTTCGTGTCGGCGCCGCAGCGGCGCAGGTAGCTGGCTGCGTCGAAGGTGCGCACGCTGGTCTGCACGGCGAAATTCTTCGTATCCACCACGATGCCGGCGTAGAGGCAGGAGGCCTCCAGCTCGTTCATTTCCTCATCGGCTCTATAATACTGGATGAGCTCGGTCACCAATTCCGCCGCCGACGAAGCCGACGGTTCCATATAGGTCATGAGAGGCTGCTTGATGATGGATGCGGCTCTTCTGTGGTGGTCGATCACCACTTTCCGCGTCGCCCGGCGCAGCACTTCCGGCGCTGCCACCAGTTCCGGCACGTGGGTATCTACCACGATCACCACCGTGCGGTCAGTCATGAGGCCCTTCGCTTCGCTTTCGTCGATGAGAAGCCCCTTGGCGTCGCCGCTCTGCTCGATGGTTTCAATCATCTTCTTGCAGGTTTCCCGTTCCTTCGACAGCACCACGTGGGTCTCTACATGAGACGCGCGGGCCAGATGGGTCACGCCGATGGCGGCGCCCAATGCGTCGAAATCTTCATGGTTGTGCCCCATGACGAGAACCATGTCGCTATCCTCGATGATTTCCTTCAGCGCCTGCGCCACCACGCGGACGCGGACGCGGGCGGAGCTGACGGAGGTGGGCGATTTCCCGCCGAAGGCCTTCACATCCTGGCCGATGCGGACGATGGCCTGGTCACCGCCGCGGCCAAGGGCCAGGTCCAGAGATACCTGCGCCTCTTCGAACTGCCGGGCGAAGGATTCCTCACTCTCCACAATGCCGATGGAGAGCGTCACCGGGATGCGGTTCACGGTGCGGATCACGCGGACCTGGTCCAGGATTTCGAAATTCGTTTCCATCATGTCCGTCAGCGCTTTATGAGAGAAGCAGGCCACAAAATTGGTGGACGAGTACTGCTTGATGAAGCCTTCCTTCTCACTGAAGTACGACAGCACCTTCTCCGTCACGTCGGAGAGCAGCGCCGAACGCTCCACGTCGGTCATGACCGCGGAGACTTCGGAAATATTATCCACGCGGATCAAAGCGAAGACCGGCCGCGCCTCGCGGCACTCCTTCACCGCCTCCTCCACGTCGGTGCGATCCATGAAATAGAACACCATGAACGGCGACAGGCTGTCTTCGCCGACGTCCAGGAATTTGTGGAACACCCGGAAATAGGTGCCCCCGGCGTGGCAATCAAACCAGCCGGTCTTTCCCCAGATCTTGGAAATCTTCTGCCCCGTCACCAGGTCCTGGAACCGCATGCCCTCCGGCGCATCCACGCCGACCCAGCCGCGGAACACATCATTGCACCACACGAACTCTTTCTTCTCGTCCATCATAGCGACGCCCACCGGCAAATTCTTCACCGCGTAGGCGCTGCCCTGAGACACACCGGCCGAAAGATCGTCCAGGTAAGTCATGAGTTTCTTTTCCTGCAAATAATCCGACCGTTTCACGTAGACGATGACGCCGGTGGTGAGGATAAAGAAAAGCAGTCCCAGCTGCCAATTCTGCGACGCCAACGCGCCGACCGATAAGATCAGCAGCCCGATCAGTATGCGGGACGTAGTCTTGTATACCCAAATATCACTGAGCATAGCACGCTTCCTTTCGAGGGCAGGGGAAACATTTGTAAAATACCCCGCACCTTCATTCCTTATCGTACTCGAAATGAAGGGGGAATGCAACTGTAGCGGGGAGACTTAGGGATAAGGGACAGGGGATAAGGGATAAGACGCGTTTACTGCCATGTGACCCCTTCCTTTGGAAGGGGGAGGGCCCGAAGGGCGGGGGGTGGCACGCGCCATCTCCTGCTATCGCATACACGCACGGTTACGGTTATACAGTAAACGGTTCATGGCTACGCTGAGGAAGCCGGTAAGCACAATCCTTATCCCTTATCCCTTATCCCTTATCCCTTATCCCTTATCCCTTATCCCTTATCCCTATTACTTACTCGTACCCCCTCTTCTTCCTATAGTTCAGCGCCATATCCGCCACGCCGAGGTAGACCGTGAAAATCTGGAGGAACGGGAGCCACAGGGAGAGGATCACGAGAATCAGGCGGAATTTTTTCATGAAGGGGTAAATCTTCGGCAGCCACCAGAGAGTCGAGAGGCCCTGGAGCCAGAGGACGAAGTAGCACACCACGCCCACATTGTAGACCACGTCCTGCAGGATTTCCGGAAGCGCCAGGTACTGCGCCACGAAGCAAGCCAAAAGAAATGCCAGGAAAATCCGAGGGAAGTGCCAGCGCTCAAAAGGCGGGAACTGAGGGAAATCGGTGAGTCCCAGGCGGGTGAAGACTTTCTTCTCGATGGCCATGCAGCCCCAGGCGATAATCATGGGCGCCAGAATCAGCGCAGCCGGCACCAGGCGGCGCACGGCGGCATACATTTCCTCCGTCTGCTTCTCCACCTGCGCCAGCTGATCACCGGAGGCCATCATGGAAGACACCTCCTTCGACATGGCCTGCATCTGGTCAATCATATTTCCAAAAATCTGCTCTCCCGTCATGCCCATGAGGTACGCCGAGCCGAAGAGATTCGCCAGCATGGAAATAAACATCACCACCACAATAAGGGCGAAGGTCTTGAAGGCGCTGTGCTGCTTCTTGTAACTGTACGCCATGGCCACGCCGGTGAAACCGAACATGATGGTCATGAAGAACGCCACGGTGAAGCCAAAGAGCATAGAGTCCAGCACCATGATACCCACCGTCGCCACAAAGGACCACTTCACGCCTTCCTTGATACCCAGGTAGGCAATGGGGAGCGGCAACGCCAAAAGCCCCAGAAGCGAAAGCACCGGCACATAGAAGCCGATCATAGAAAGAATCACGGCCAGCGCCGTGCACATCCCGGCCAATACGACAGCATTCGTATCGCCCG
>CAVHZP010000199.1:0-4230 GCA_963640485.1 bacterium
CTTGGAGAAGGGGCCGCCCAATAGGGCGGGATGGAATGCGCCGAAGGCGCATAATGAGCAGTAGTGGAAAGCATGCTAAGTTGCACGAATAGTCTTGCATGATAGCGCTAGTGCTGGTTGTGCCTCTGGTGAGTCACTCCATCCCACGCTACCCTCCGCCCCTTCTCCAAGGGGCTACTCGCGTAAGGCTAGCACAACAAATCTTTGTTCTTCGGTGAGCCTGTGGCACTAGCCGGCTAGCAGCTCCAGCAACATGTGAGACCAGCGGCAGCAGCACTTTAGGCATTTCTCTGATAAACAGAATTGTGCTAAGAGATACTTTATTCTATAATAGATATGTATCTATGACAGATGCCCTGAAAATTTTCTGAGCTTATGAGTTGTATAGAAGTATTTTCATTCATCTATGCAAATTTCTCATACGTTCATTGTACTCAATTTTCAGGTATCTTGCAAGGGTTCTATGCATTTAAGTGATAGATATATGTATTTCCCTTGCCAGCTTTTCAAATGTAGAAAAGGAGTGTTGATCTGTGAGAAATGTAAAAACAATGGATGGTAATACAGCTGCTGCGTATATTTCCTACGCTTTCACAGAAGTAGCTGCTATTTACCCGATCACCCCTTCCTCCCCTATGGCGGAAGAAGTGGATGAATGGTCTGCCCACGGCAAGAAAAACATTTTCGGCGACACCGTACATGTAGTCGAAATGCAGGCCGAAGGCGGTGCTGCCGGCGCGTTCCACGGCTCTTTGCAGAGCGGGGCACTGACCACCACCTACACCGCATCACAGGGTATGCTCCTCATGGTGCCGAATATGTACAAAGTGGCCGGCGAATTGCTCCCCGGCGTCTTCCACATCGCTGCCCGCGCTTTGGCAAATCACGCGCTCTCCATTTTCGGCGATCACCAGGACGTCATGAGTGCCCGCGCTACCGGCTGCGCTATGCTGGCCGAAGCGAATGCCCAGGAAATCATGGATCTCGCCGGCGTGGCACATCTCTCTGCCATCAAAGGCCGCGTGCCTTTCATCAATTTCTTCGACGGCTTCCGTACCAGCCATGAAATCCAGAAGGTGGAAGTCATGGAGTACGACGAACTGGCTCCTCTCATCGACCAGAAGGCTCTCGCTGAATTCCGCGCCCGCGCTCTCGACCCGAATCATCCGGTCATCCGCGGCACCGCTGAAAACCCGGACGTATATTTCCAGCATTGCGAAGCGTCCAATCCTTTCTACAATGCACTCCCCGACATCGTGCAGGGATACATGGATGAGATTTCCAAGATCACCGGCAGAAGCTACCACCTCTTCGACTACTACGGCGCTGCTGATGCAGACCGCGTGATCATCGCTATCGGCTCTGTCACCGACATCTGCAAGGACGTGGCTGATGCACTGAACGCTCACGGCGAAAAGGTCGGCATCCTGAATGTCCATCTCTATCGTCCGTTCTCTGTGAAACATTTCCTGGACCAGATCCCGGCTACGGTGAAGAAGATCGCCGTCCTGGACCGCACCCGTGAACCCGGCGCTATCGGCGAACCGCTCTATCTCGATGTGGTTTCTGCCATCATGTCCTCCGGCCGTGCCATCAAAGTTTGCGGCGGCCGTTACGGCTTGGGCTCCAAGGACGTGATTCCGGAAGATATCATGGCTGTCTATGAACATCTGAAGGAAGAAAATCCGCGTCACAACTTCACGCTCTCTATTAAAGACGACGTGACGAACCTGTCTCTCGCTCCTGTGCCGGTACCGGAGCTCCCGTCGAAACTGGTTTCCTGCAAGTTCTGGGGCTTTGGCTCCGATGGCACCGTAGGCGCAAACAAGAGCGCCATCAAAATCATCGGCGACCACACGGACCTCTACGCCCAGGGTTACTTCGCTTATGACTCCAAGAAATCCGGCGGCGTCACCATTTCCCACCTCCGCTTCGGCGAAGATCCCATCAGAAAGCCATATCTGATCCGCCGCGCAGACTACATCGCCTGCCACCGCCCGTCCTACATTTATAAATACGACCTGCTCCGCGGCTTCAAGCCCGGCGGCATCTTCCTTTTGAACTCCCCATGGAGAAAAGAAGACCTGGACCGCGTGCTTCCGGCAGCTATGAAGAGAAAGCTCGCTGCGCTCAAAGCGAAATTCTACATCATCGACGCTTTTGAAATCGCAAAGAACATCGGTCTCGGCGGCCGCATCAATATGATCATGCAGTCCGCTTTCTTCCACCTCACCCACATCATTCCTGATGCCGATGCGGTGAAATATCTGAAAGATTCCAACGAAAAATCCTACGGCAAAAAAGGCCAGGACATCGTGGATATGAATAACGCCGCTGTCGATGCAGGCATGACCGGCATCGAAGAAGTGGAAGTCCCGGCTGAATGGGAACACGCCACCACCGGCGGCTCCATTTCCCGCGTAGCCCGTCCGGACTTCGTCAGAGATGTGTGCGACGTGATGAACCGCCAGGAAGGCGACGACCTGCCGGTTTCCACCTTCAAAGGCATCGAAGACGGCACCTTCCCCTCCGGCACCTCCCAGTACGAACGCCCGTCCGCTGCCATTTCCATCCCTGAATGGATTCCGGAAAACTGCATCGGTTGTAACCAGTGCGGCGTGGTCTGCCCCCATGCAGCCATCCGCCCCTTCCTGGTCACCGAAGACGAAGCAGCAAACGCTCCGGAAGGCTTCATCGTGAAAGATTTCCGTGGCCCGGTGAAAGGTCTGAAATATCGCATCGTCGTAGATCCGGAAGACTGCTATGGCTGCGGCATCTGCGTGAACACCTGCCCGGCTCCGAAGAAAGCCCTCGTCATGCAGCCTGCTGAAACGGAACTTCCGAAGCAGAACCTGTGGGACTACGCGAAGAGCCTGCCGGCCCGCGAAAATCCGATGGGCAAAGGAAATCTCAGAAATGCCATGTTCGAACCGACCTACTTCGAATTCTCCGGCGCCTGCGCAGGCTGCGGTGAAACCCCATACATCAATATGGTCACCCGCCTCTTCGGCGATCGCATGATGATTTCCAACGCTACCGGCTGCTCCTCCATCTACGGCGCGTCCGCTCCGTCCATGCCATACACCACCAACGCCAAAGGCCAGGGTCCTGCATGGGCAAACTCCCTCTTCGAAGACAACGCAGAATACGGCCTCGGCATGCACCTGGGCGAAGCGAAACTGAGAAGCCGCGTCACCGAGAAACTGGAAGTCCTCCTCCCCGCTGCCGAAGGCGAAGTGAAAGCAGCCATGGAAGAATGGATGGAAAAGAAAGACATCGGCGAAGGCACCCGTGCTAGAGCTGAAAAACTGGAAGCCGCCCTCACCGCTGCCGTCTCCGCGCATCCGGAATACGCTGACCTCCTCGCTCTGAAAGACCACTTCGTCAAGAAATCCCAGTGGATCTTCGGCGGCGACGGCTGGGCTTACGACATCGGCTTCGGCGGCCTCGACCAGGTCCTCGCTTCCGGTGAAGATGTAAACGTCCTCGTCCTGGACACCGAGGTATACTCCAATACCGGCGGCCAGTCCTCCAAGTCCACCCCGGCCGCAGCCATCGCGAAATTCGCTGCCTCCGGCAAGAAGACCAAGAAGAAAGACCTGGGCATGATTGCCGTTTCCTACGGCTACATCTACGTGGCACAGATCGCTCTCGGCGCTGATATGAACCAGGCATTCAAAGCCATCAGCGAAGCAGAAGCATACCCGGGCCCGTCCCTCATCATCGCCTACGCTCCCTGCATCAACCACGGCCTCAAAGCCGGCATGGGCAAATCCTCTGAAGAAGAGAAAAAGGCAGTGGAATGTGGCTACTGGTGCAACTGGCGCTACAACCCGCAGCTCCTGGAACAGGGCAAGAACCCCTTCCACCTGGACAGCCGCGAACCAAAAGGCAACTTCCGCGAATACCTGATGGGCGAAGTCCGCTTCTCCTCCCTGGCAAAACTCTTCCCCGAAAGAGCCGAAGAACTCTTCCAGAAGACAGAGAGAGATGCTAAAGCCCGCCGCGAAAACTACGTCCGTATCCAGAAATCCTACGACGCAGAAATCGCTGAAAGAAATAAATAACATAGCGTGATGCTAAAAAACCAGGAGAAAGTCCGTTGCGGCTTTCTCCTGGTTTTTTGTTGGGAAATAGTAATCGGTAGTCGGTAGTCAGTGGTCAGGGCGCGCTTTCCGCTATTGCACATTATGCGCCTTCGGCGCATTCCATCCCGCCCTATTGGGCGGC
>CAVHZP010000200.1:0-4227 GCA_963640485.1 bacterium
CGAGGTGCAGGACTTCCTGGGACGAGAGCATGAGACGGATCCATTTCTCGTCGGTCACCAGCCGGTCCTTCCGGCGCATGGGAGTGTTCTTGGGCATAGGGGGGCTCCTTTCGGGGTTAGGGATAAGGGATAGGGGATAAGGGATAAGGGATAAGGGATAAGGGATAAGGCGCGTTTACCGCCTATTTATATGCTTTTACTCTATCGCCTATGATAGCACAAGGGTATTTTGAAAGAAACTGAAAATCTGATATGCTTGGGAAAAGCGATGATTGACGCTATTGGCTTCGTGGTCGGTAGTCGGTAGTCGGGGCGCATTTGATGCTATAGACAATCGGATAGTCAGACTTCAGACGTCGGACCGCGCATACCTGCTGCCTTATCGTAGCCGTGAACCGTTTACCGTGTGACCGTAGTCCGGGCGTACTTACGATGGCGGGAGCTGGCGCGGTATACGGCTTGCAGTGAAATTCTCTATCTCTCGCTGGCGCCAAGAAAGTCGGTCAACGGTTATACGGTAAACGGATCACGGTAGTGAGGCAGCAGCTAAACGCGAACCGACTACTGACTACCGACCACCGACTACAAAACCGATAGCGTTTCGTACACATTCCCCCCGAGGTATCCCCATGCTTACTTTTCTCAAATACGCTCTCGCGCTCTTAGCGCTCCTTATTCTCTTCGCCCTGTGGTTCATCCATCAGCCACAGATGGACCCTTTGATGACCGAGGCGCGGCGGAAGCGCATCGAAGCTTCGCCGCATTATGTGAATGGCCAGTTCGTGCCCATTCATCCCCACACGCCGGTGGAGGCGAGCGGGGATTTCTGGAAGGAATTTCTATTTCCCACGCCGGGAAAGACCATCCCCAAGGGCGCCATGATTTCCGAAAAGACCGATCTCAAATCTCTGGACCCGGCGAAGGATGTGGTGGTCTGGCTGGGGCACTCGTCTTTCTATATGCAGCTTCATGGGAAGAAAATCCTGATCGATCCCATCAATGACCTTTACGCGGCGCCGGTGCCGTGGATCGACAAGGCCATGGACGGGAGCCGGCTCTACGGCCCCGAGGACATCCCCGATGACATCGACGTGATGGTGCTCTCCCATGACCATTGGGACCACCTGGATTACGACTTCGTTCGCGCCATCGAGCCGAAGGTGAAGCACGTGGTCACGGGTCTGGGCAATGGAGGCTACTACGAGAAATGGGGCTACCCGCTCTCGAAAATTCACGAAGAGGACTGGTGGACGCCGGTCGAAATCGACGAGGACCTCACGGTCTACGTGCTGCCGACCCGCCACTTCTCCGGCCGCCTTCTCCACCGGAACCAGACCCTCTTTGCCAGCTTCGCTTTCGTCACGCCGGATAAAAGAGTATACTATACAGGAGATGGCGGTTACGATGATCGCTTCCGGGAAATCGGAGACAAGCTCGGCCCCTTCGACTTGGCCCTCGTAGAAGACGGCCAATACAACACCGCCTGGCACTCGGTGCACATGCTCCCCGAGGAAAGCGCCAAGGCCGCCGAAGAACTCCGCGCCCAATCCGTGATCCCCTGCCACAATGGGAAATACGCCCTGGCACCGCACACCTGGAAGGAACCCTACGAACGCATCGTGAAAGCGTCGGAAGGGAAATCCTATCACCTCCTCACGCCGAAGATGGGCGAAGTGGTGGAGATAGGAAATAGAAATCAGCACTTTACGCGGTGGTGGGAGGAGATGGACTAGATAGAAGGGATAAGGGATAAGGGGTGCTTGTCTGCTTCTCCAAGGGGCTACTCCTTTACGCCAGATAAACAATCTGCATCGGGCATCAGCATGACTTTCCTTTCGTGCTATCGTCTCGTGGGGCGAGCTTACAAGCTCCAAGCTTAGAGCTCCTGGCTATGACGAAGCAGCCAAATGCGCCCTTATCCCTTATCCCCTATCCCTTATCCCTAAACAACCTCATGCAGAAAGGACAATACTATGAGCACAGCAATGGACGTTATAAACGAACTCAAAGCGGGAAACCTCGCTTACGTCTCCCACGGCGGCTTTACCGGCGACGTGTCTGCCGCTTGCCGGGAGAGGCTGGCGAAGGGGCAGAGCCCGAAGGCGGTGGTGATTGCCTGCGCTGATTCGCGGGTGGTGCCGGAAATTATTTTTTCCTGCGGCTTAGGTGAGCTCTTCACCATCCGCATCGCCGGCAATGTGATCGATGCTCACCAGCTGGGCTCTATCGAGTATGCGGTGAGCCATTTGAAAAGTCCCCTGGTCCTCGTGCTGGGGCACACCCACTGCGGCGCCGTGGGCGCTGCGCTCCATGGCGACGGCGATGGCCATATCCGCTACATCACTGACTCTGTGAAGAAAGCTATCGGTAAGGAAACGGATCCGAAGAAAGCCTGCATGCTGAACGCTCAATCCGCCGCCGAAGAAATCCGCCGCGCCTTCGCGAAAGAGGCAGACGCTATCCTGCAGCACGAGCAGGTGGCTGCGGCGATCTATGATATAGAGAGCGGTGAGGTGGAGTGGTTGGAGGACAAGGGATAAGGGATAAGGGATAAGGGATAAGGGATAAGGCATGTTTGCCTGCTTATCCACCACCGTTCATCGTTACACGGGAAACAGATTATGGACGTGAGGACGCAGGTATGGGCTCTGATGTCTGATTGTCTAACATCTGCTGCCTTGGCATCACCCGCCCTACGGGCACCCTCTTCAGAGAAGAGGGCTTGGTGCGTTTGACTAAGTAGTTAAACGCGCCCTTATCCCCTATCCCTTATCCCTTATCCCTAAACCACCAGCGTCAAAAGGAGAAGATATGAAACACATAGATATGACCCACGGGTCTATTGCCAATAAAACCCTAAGCTTCGCCCTGTTCGTGGCGCTCACGGGATTTCTGCAACAGATTTTCAACGTGATCGACACGGTGATCATGGGGCAGTTTGTAGGGAAGGAAGCCATGGCGGCGGTGGGGAGTAACGCACCGGTTATCGGCTTCATCGTCACATTTTTTATCGGAATTTCATTAGGCGCCAATGTGGTGATTTCCCAGCTCACCGGGAAAGGCGACGGGAAGGGCATCGAGAGGGCGGTACACACCGCCATTTTGTTTGCCCTGATTTCCGGCGCCGTCCTGGTGGTGGTGAGTGAATCCCTGGCGGGAACCATCGTGGAACTTTTGCAAGTGCCGCCGGAGCTGATGGACATGTCCCTCACCTATCTGCGGTTCAGCTTCCTGGCGCTGCCGGGGATTGTGATGTACGACTTCACCTCCTCCATTTTCCGCAGCCAGGGCGACACCCGCACGCCGCTCATTTGCCTCGCCATTGCGGGGATCTTGAAAGTGATCCTGAGCTACAGCCTCGTGGTCTTTGCCGGCCAGGGCGTGGCAGCGGTGGCGATTTCCACCGCCTTCTCAAACGCACTCTCGTCGCTGATGCTCCTGTCCTTCCTGGTGCACACGCCGGCGCGGATTCATCTGTCCATCCGCAAACTGGCCATCGATTTCGCCCTCCTGAAGGAAATCCTTCGCATCGGTTCGCCGGCGGGGGTACAGTCGGCGGTGTTCTGCCTTTCCAATGTGGTCATTCAGACCGCTATCAATAGCCTGGGCGCTGACGTGATGGCGGCATCGGCGGCGGCTTTCAATGTGGAAATCCTGGTATACATTTTCATGAACGCTTTCGGCCAGACCTGCACCACCTTCGTGGGGCAGAACTTTGGCGCCGGTGACATGGCTCGTTGCCGGCGGGTGGCCCTCATCACTGCGGCGCAGAACCTGGGCGTCACCATTCTCCTGGGCGGGACGCTCTACATTTTTGGCGTGCCGATCTTGCAACTTTTCAACGACGATCCGGCGGTGGTGTCTTTCGGCATGATCCGCATGGCTTTCGTCCTTTTGCCGGAGCCTTTGAACCTGGTGATCGAAATGATTTCCGGGTACCTGCGCGGTTTCGGAAATTCCCTCATGCCGGCGCTGGTGGCCCTCTTCGGCATCTGCGGCACCCGCATCCTCTACATGCTTACCGTATTTCCTCTCTCGCCGGACTTCACCACCATCATGACCGTCTATCCCGTCAGCTGGTTCGTCACCGCCACCGGCATGGTGATCATCCTCTTCGTGACCCGGAAGAAATATGTGTGGGGGGAGTAGGAGGAATTTGCGCTATGGGTTTAGGGATAAGGGATAGGGGATAAGGCGTGCTTGGCTGCGTAGTCCAATGCGCCTTGC
>CAVHZP010000201.1:0-1574 GCA_963640485.1 bacterium
TACGTCCGTTCTCCGTTTATCGTGCCGTCTAGCAGTCCATCGCGTCCCGACTACCGACCACCGACCACTGACTACCAAAGCGATAGCGGTAAAATCAAAAGTATGCCATCACCGTGGTCCCGATCACGTATTCATGGAAATCGCCGGTCAAGGGGCCGTTGGATTTATTTTTGAGAGAGAACCCTTCCAATGCCCATACGAGGCCTTTGGTGAGGGTGTAGTCTGTGCGGAGGCCCCAGCCTTGAAAGCCCATGCGTTGGAAGAAGGTGGTATCGCCGTCCATGGTGTGGGCGATGATGGAGGACTGGGGCTGGTGATAGTAGCGCACCCAGGCGCGGAAGGAGCCGGGGATTTCCGGACGCACTTCGCCATAGGTTAGGGAGAGTACGTAGCCGCCTTCGTGGACGCTGTAGTGGTCAGCTTTGTGTTTCCCGGAGGCATAGAGGCCATTGACGCCGATGGTCCAGTCATGATTCGGTGAGTAAGCCAGTTTCCATTCGCCGATGTGCTGGTGGTCGTAGCCATTTCCCGAACGGCCCATGGAAATCCCCAAAGAAGAGAGTGTCTCATTGGATGGCGCTCTCTTTTTTCTATCCTTCGCGTCAAGGTACGCCAGCTGGGAGAGCCATTTTCCTTTATCTTTTCGATGCTCGATGACGAAAATATCTTTCCTGGGAGCTTTGGACTCCACCGTGCGGCCTTTGAAAATGGTAAACCGCCCGAGCTTTGCGTCGGATTCATTGTAGCGAAGACGGACGCCGTCCACTCTCTGGTCGATGGTATTTCCGTCTACCAGATAATAATTGAACCGTCCCACATCGGCGGAGAAGGAGAGATTTTCATAAGAAAGGTATCCCCGGGAAAGAAACAGGTCGTGGTCATTGGCATGGTTCTTGCTGTCTCGCCGGTCTTCCAGCATGCCGTGGATAGTGAGGTGGGGATTCACATAGAAAGAAGGATAGAGACGCAGGCGCCTCTGGGCCATGGTGATCTTCTGATCCACCCGACCCAGATTCTTTTTCCCTGTGGTGAGAAAAGCGCCTAAAGAAGCGGCATCGGTCTTTTGCACGCCGGCACGGAAGCGCCCCTCGCCGAAGAGATAGCGGTACTCGCCATGCAGGACGAAGCGGGGGAAGGAGGGTTCTTTTTCTTCCAGGACTTTTTCTTCGGAAGGCGCTGCCTTATTCACATCGGTGGTCAATGGCTCCTGACCATGGGCAAGGCAGGGTGAAGCGAGCAGTAGAAGAGAAAAAAGCAGGGAGCCGACCTGTTTCATGGGATACCTCCTGGAAAATAAAGAATAACGTGTTTTGGATTATCATACCATAGGGAGGGTGATGATGACTACAGCGGTTTTGTGGTCGGTAGTCGGTAGTCGGTTCGCGTTTGACTGCTTTCCCACTACCGTTTTCCGTTTACCGTATAACCGCTGACCGACTCTTTTGACGATAGCGGGAAATGGAGTACATACGGTTACCGTGTAAGCGGAATAGCACTCCATTTCCCTAGCCAACCCCCGCCCTTCGGGCCCTCCCCCTTCCAGAGGAAGGGGGTAAAATAGCGGAAATGCGCCC
>CAVHZP010000201.1:1632-4216 GCA_963640485.1 bacterium
ACTGTACTTTCCTACAGTTCATCGCCCGTCTTTATTTTATACAATACATATATAGAAGATGTACAGATTTCATTAGAAAAGCGTTTGTAAAAGGAGGCGATGCTATGATACGGGCACCGGAATTGGGAAATAGTCCCTTTCATATCTTTTGCAAGAATTGCGGGCATCCGGCGGAGTTTTCTATCGAGAAGCAGAGCTATGCCTGCCCGGCTTGCGGGGAGACCACGGGCATCGAGGAAGTGAAGGAGCATATTCTCCAATGGAAGAAGATGCAGGATTCTACCGCGCAAAAAGGTCCCATGCCGGAGGCGCAGATGGTGTGTCCTACCTGCGGGGCGACGATTCTATTTCCCGAAGGGGACATGACGGAGGTCTGCAGCTTCTGCGGGTCGAAACTGGTACGCAAGGAATTCGAATACTCCGAAGATTTCCCGGAAATGATCATTCCTTTCCGTATCACCGAAGAGCAGGCGCGGGAAGCTTTGAACCAGTGGGCCAGGGAAAATAAAGGCACCAAAGAAGCGGCCGTTTTATTGGAATCTCTGGGAAAGCTGGAGGCTTACTACCTGCCTTACAAAATGGTTCGCGGGCCGGTGGAGGGATTTGCCCAGAGAAATATCGCCAGCCGTCTCTATGAGTGCCAGGCTTTCGTAGAGGGGGCTTTGGTGAATGTGAGTCGCCAGCTGGACAATGATGTCCTTGATGCTGCTGAGCCCTTCGATCCCGGCGCTCTTCGTCCCTTCGAGCACGGCTACATCGCCGGCCACAAGGTGAAGCTTTGCGACGTGAATGGCGAGGAGGCGTCGCGGCGTATGTTCGCCGAAGCGGCAGAGGATATCCGCCCGGTGGTGGAGAAGGTGCTGGAAAATAATGACGTGGCCGTCCGCGTGGTGGATACGGGGCTCTCCGAAGTACCGGTGTTGCTCCCTATGTATTTCATCAAGACTGAGGCTATTTCCGCCGCCGTCAATGGGGAGACCGGGAAAGTGGCAGTCTCTGTGAATATCCGACAAAAGAAGTGGGACTGGATGTGGAAGCCCGGCATCTTTACTGCCATCTGCGGCGCCCTGGCGATTTGGGCCTTTGGGCTCGGTGATTTCGAAGCGGTGGCAGCGGTGTGCGAATGTACAGCTGTAGTAGCAATGATTTCTTTTGCGCTATTTAGTGGTTTCCGCCACAATCTGGAGACAAAGCAAATCCTGACGGGAAAGGAAATCGAAGGGATCCCGCCCAAAAAGCATTTGCTCCCCATTTTTCATGATTGGGTGAATGGGAAGCGGGTGCCGGTGCGCTATCAATTTCATTACTGGCTTCGCAGTGTGGTGATGTATGGCGAGTCGGCATTCATTCTCCTGCTCCCCGTCATTTTGGCGCTCTTGATTCATCTGGTTTTCCCGGAAGAAGGAAAGTCCATCGGGGATTTAGGTTTTGGAGACGGCGCTGCCTGGTATGTACTGAGCGCATGTGGGATATTCATGTATTGGATCATGGTTTTCAATTACGTGATGTACGATTATCCGATCATCTATCGCATCATGCCCGATGGGACGGACAGTCTGGTGACTAGAAATATTCGGCTCTATGTGCTGCCCAATGCGAAGCGATGGATCCTGGATGTATTTGGCTGGAAGAAGGGCTTGTTGTTCGTGGGCTTTATACTCTTCCTCTTGATTGGTTCCGTAGCAGCTATTTTGGATGGATAGGAGAGATAATCGATGTGGAAGAAATGGACAGCCGCTGCTTTGCTCGTCAGCTTTGCGGCCATGGCCGGCGTCAGCGGCTGCGAGGAAATCATAGAAATCACCGGCCCTTGCGCGCCTTACCAACTCTATGTCTCTGAAATCGAGGGCGACCCTGCCCGCTACGAGCTTGCCTTCGCCCACGCCGGCGAGCGTCTCTTCGTAGAGATTTTCTTCATGGATAAGAGAAGGATGGATGGCTACACCGAGTATGAAGCCACCGTGGACGGAGTGCTAGACGGCGAAGACACGGCGCGGGAAAGAAAAATTCACACCTTCCGGCTCTATGACGAAGGCCGCATAGAGTACCAGATCGACCTGGAGCCCTGGCAGGAAATCCCCCGCCTTACGAAGGAAGAAAAAGATGCCCTCATCGAGGACATCGGCTACACCGCCTATATTTCCTACGCCCATGAAGACGAGCTGGCGGTGCTGAAGGCGATTTACAGGGAGATTGAAAAGAAGGAATTGGAGGTTAGTGGTCAGTAATCGGTGGTCGGTGGTCGGTTTGTGTTTGATTGCTTAGTCAAATAGGATAAGCAATCTTCTCTGAAGAGTGATGCATAAGAGCGGGCATCATCCGGCCTTCGGCCACCTTCTTCAGAGAAGAAGGCAAATCGACGAAACCGCCAAATGCGTCCTGACCACTGATCACTGACCACTGATTACTAATCCCATAGCGTTATTCATAACCAAAAAGGAGGCGTCTTATGAAAAAACTCTGGAAACAAATGGGCATTCTTTCGGCAGCGGTATGTACTGCGCTTTCCTGTGCGCTGCCGTTCTCTGGTGTATCTGCGAAGGAGAAGGTGATTCTTGACGCGGATATGGTGGATCTTTTTGAT
>CAVHZP010000202.1:0-4212 GCA_963640485.1 bacterium
ATAGGGGATAAGGGATAGGGGATAAGGGATAGGGGATAAGGGATAGGGGATAAGGAATAAGGGATAAGGAATAAGGAATAAGGAATAAGGAATAAGGAATGAGGAATAAGGGCGCTTTTGACTGCTTCGTCAAAAGCGCCCTTATCTTTTATCTCTTACCCCTAAGGAACCACTGATTCTTCGATTTAATCAGTGGTTCCCTAGCGCTAAATGCGTCCCGACTACCGACTACCGACCACCGACTACTTAAACCGATAGCGTAAAGTAGCACTAACTCACCCCCTATCTCTGTTCCCTCTTGTAATGCTATAATAAGTACAAAATCTGATTTTTTTCATTCTCTAAGGGGGTGGAGAGATGGAGGTATTGCGCGGTGGTTCTCCGGATCGGGTGCTGGCTTTGCTTTTGGACAAGGCGGCGTCTGAGGGGGCGAGCGATGTGCATATCGAGCCGGAGGAGGGCCGGGTGCGGGTGCGTTTCCGCATGGACGGGCTGCTCTCGGATCGCTATGAGCTGCCTTTGTCTCTGGCCCCCGGTTTGTCTGTGCGGGCGAAGGTGCTCGGGCGGATGGACGTGGGTGAGAGCCGGCTGCCGCAGGACGGGAGTTACCGCGAGGCGAAAGGCGGGATTTCTTATGATTTCCGTATTTCCATCCTGCCATCTCTCTACGGGGAGACCATTGTGATCCGTATCTTGTCGGGGAAGGTGGATTTCATCGAGCGAAATGAGCTGGGGATGCTCCCGGCGCAGGAGGCCATGTTCCGGAAAGCATTGGCCCGGGGGCAGGGGATGATCCTCACCACCGGGCCTACCGGCAGCGGGAAGACGTCGACGCTCTACGCGGCGCTGAAAATTCTGAATCAGGAGAGTGTGAGCATCATTTCCATCGAGGATCCGGTGGAGTATCGACTGCCGGGAGTGACGCAGCTTTCGGTGAATGAAAGAGCGGGGCTGACCTTTGCCAAAGGGCTCCGCTCTTTGGTGCGCCAGGATCCGGATATTGTGATGATCGGAGAAATCCGTGACAAAGAGACGGCGGAGATCGCTATCCATGCGGCGTTGACGGGGCATCTGGTGTTGTCGACGCTGCACACGAACAACGCGGCGTCGGCGCCGCTGCGTTTGATGGATATGGGGATTCCGCCGTATTTGCTGTCGGCGTCATTGTCTCTGGTGATGGCGCAGCGGCTGGCGGGGAAGGTGTGTCCGTCCTGCGGCGCGGATTCTCTTTTGACGGAAGAGGAGGCGAAGGCGCTCGGGCTTCCGGTTTCCTGCGTAGGAAAACCGGTGCGACGAGGGCGCGGCTGCCCCCATTGTCACGAGAAGGGCATGGCGGGGCGCACAGGGATTTTCGAAATGATTTCCATTGGCCGAAGGGAAAGGGAGCTGATTCACCACGATTTCTCTTTGGATACATTGAGCGAGGCGCTGAAGGAAACGGGCCCCACCATGGGTGAGGCGGCGCTCTTCAAGATGGAGGCGCGGCTCATTTCACCGGAGGCTTGCGCTATGGTACTGGCCGGGGAGGCGTGACTATGGATATAGAGAAATTGGCGGCGTCGTACCCCGCCACGACGGACATTCATGTGACCGAGGGCGAGGCTGTGGTGATCCGGCTCTACGGCGCATTGAAGAAGCTGAAGGAAATCGTTGACACGGCGGACCTGGATGCATTTCTGGAGAGCACACTTTCTCCGGAAATGCAGGAGGCCCTGCGGACCGGCGGCGCTTGCGATGCCGCTTTTTCTGCGGGCACTTTGCGTTGCCGTCTCCATGCGTACAAAGCCGGCGGCCGGCGGGCGGTGGCGATCCGCATCCTGCCGGTCCTTGCCGAAGGCAGCGACTCCGATAAGGTATGGATGGAGAAACTGGCGCAGCTGGACCGGGGGCTGGTGCTTTTCACCGGCGCATCGGGCAGCGGGAAGAGCACCGCCATGGCGCGGCTCCTGACTCTAATCGCCCAGAAGCGAGCGTGCCATGTGGTGACTTTGGAGCATCCGGTGGAGTATCTGATTTCCTCGGAAAAGGCCCTGGTACACCAGCGGGAAATCGGCAGTGATGCGAGTAGTTTCTTAGATGGCGTCACCGAAGCGCTCCGCGAAGATCCCGATGTGATCGCCGTAGGAGAAATGCGGGACCCCGAGACCATCAACGCTGCTCTGATTGCCGCGGAAACCGGTCACCTGGTGCTGGGCACCCTCCACTCCGCCCGGGCGAAGGACGCCGTGGGCCGCATCATCCACGCTTTCCCTGCCTCCCGGGAGAGAGAAATACGAAGCCTCCTGTCGGCGAATCTTTCCGCCGTGGCGGCGCAGATGCTTTACCGCGCCGGGAAGGAAACGTACCTGGTCCGTGAAATCCTGACCAACGTCCCCGCCGTGGCTCATCTCATCCGCGAAGGGAAGGAAGAGCAGATCCCCAGCTATATGGAAATGGGCCTCTCCCATATGCGCACCATGCGCCAGGCCGTTTACGGCCTCAAGGACATCAGCGAGCGGGAGCGGGAGAAATTGCTGAAAATGTTGGGGTAGAGTGAGGGATAAGGGATAGGGGATAAGGGATAAGGGCGCGCCTGACTGTAGCGGGAGATACTTGCTTTCTTCTCTGGAGAAGGTTGATGCCTGCTCGCCTATCCATCGCCCGCCCTTCGGGCACCCTCTTCAGAGAAGAGGGCAAAGCGCGATTGACGCTACAGTCAAACGCGCCCTTATCCCCTATCCCCTATCCCTTATCCCTTTTTCGATACCGGTTACGAAAACCAATTGCGCTTATAGGAGAACAACCATGAAACAATTCCACTACAAAGCCTATGACGAATCGGGGGCCATGACCGAGGGGCGGGTGGTGGCGGAGGACCGTCGGGCGGCGGCGATGATGGTGCGGGAGCAGGCGCTGTCTCTGGTGAGTCTTGCGGAAGTGAAAAAGAAACATCGATTGTTCACGAAGGCGCCGTTTCAGAGCCGGAAATCTTTGGGGCTCCTGGCCTCCGAGTGGGCGTCGCTCCTGGACGCGGGGATCCTTCTCACTGAGTCCCTGTCGCTTCTGGCAAGGCACCGGGAGAAGAAGGAGCGGGATATACTTTTGGCGGTGGCGGGACGAATCCGTGAGGGCCATGGGGCAGGAGAAAGCTTTGCAGCGGTAGGCGTGTTCCCGCCTTTTTTTATTTCTATGATCGAAGTGGGCGAGCGGACCGGGACTCTGCCCGCCGAACTCGCCGCCGTGGCGCGGTATTACCGGAAAGAGGCGCAGTACCTTCGGAAGATCCAAAGCACCCTGGCGTACCCGCTCTTCGTGCTGCTCTTTGCTTTCGCGGTGCTGCTGGTGATTCTCCTCTTTATACTGCCTTCTTTCCAGACTTTATTTGAAACCCTGGGTGTCCCGCTTCCCGCCGGTGCTGCCATGGGCATCGCGGTGGGCGAATTTCTGCGGGAATATGGCAGCGGCCTCGCCCTTTTCTTTCTGGGCACGGTCCTTCTACTTTTACTTGGCGGCAGGACGGAAGCGGGAAAGAAAATCGCTGGCGCCATCCTTTACCGCTTTTCCTTTTATCGGCGCATGCTACTCATCCGCTTTGCTCTGACCCTCGCGGCCTTTCTGGAAAGCGGAAAGCCCCTCTCGGATGCGTTGAAAGAAATGGGCACGGTCCTGGGAAATCCGGCGGCAGGGAATGCCCTCGCCCGCCTGGGACACTCTTTCAACAAAGGCGAGAAATTTTCGGAAGCCCTGGAGCGAAGCGGCTTCTCCACGCCGCTCTTAGTGGAGCTCAGCCGCGTGGGCATGGAGAGCGGCGAACTTCCGAAATTTCTTAAAAAATCCGCCGAAATTATGGGCGAGGAGACGGAAGAAAAACTTCGCCGCTTCCGCGCCATCCTAGAGCCCGCCATGCTCCTCTTCGTAGGCGGCATGACGGCATTCGTAATTTTCTCCGTCATGCTCCCGATCTTTGAGGTGGCGGGGAGGAGTCTTGGATAAGGTGGGGAGGTTTAGGGATAAGGGATAGGGGATAGGGGATAAGGGATAAGGGATAAGGGATAAGGGATAGGGGATAAGGGATAAGGACGCGCCTGACTGTAGCGTCAATCACGCCTTGCCCTCTTCTTTGAAGAGAGTGCCCGTAAGGGCGGGTGAGGCAAACCGCTACTGCATTTCATCATCCGGCCTAGGGAAACACTGATTAAATCGCCATCTGAATTTCTGACCAGCCCAATGGTG
>CAVHZP010000203.1:0-4207 GCA_963640485.1 bacterium
GCGCCCTGACTACTGATCACTGACTACTGATTACTAAACCACTAGCGTATTAGAAGCGATAGTTCACGCTCGCCATCCAGCGGTTGGCTTTCACGCTGCTGCCTTTCTGGTATTCATAGCCCACGCCGTAGGTGAGGTTGTCTTTTTCTGCTTCGAAGCCCAGGTGGCCGATGTAGCTGCCGCTGTCGGTGACGTCATAGCTGAAGGCATTGGATACGCCGCCAAGGCTAACGGTTTCCTTCGCGTCACGGTCGCCCATGTTCCATACGTAGCCGATTTCCACAATCGGGCGGAGAGTCCAGCCGCCATGGACGCTGTTCACGCTGTATTTCACACCCACAGGGAGGAGCCACAGGTTCATGTCATCACCATCGTAGGACATGCCGAGGCTATTGGTGTAGCTGCCATTAGAGAGGTGCATGTAGCGGAGGCCTGCGTAAGGAACGAGTTCGCCATGGCCGGCTTTGATGCTCTGTTCTGCGCGAACGCCGATGCTGAACGCATTGGATTTCTCGCTGCCGGTGATGTTCATGCCGCTGTTCTTCTGGGTGATGTCATTCTTGCTGTGGAGGTAGGAAATATCACCGATAACGGCGGTGTCACCATTGCGGATGCCGCCGTAGATGCTGGCGCCATAGTATTCCGCGTCATTCTTCGTGTAAGCGGAGAGCGTATTTCCGGAAATATTTCCATCTGCATAGGTGAGGGCTACGCCGACAGTGGCTTTTTCGCTGTGGTACAGGTCAGCACCAACGACGATGCCATTGTACTGTGCTTTGTAAGAAGAGCCGAAGCCTGCGATGTCCAGGCCGTCAATGTCTTCCTTGGTGTGGATGTACTTCGCCCAGATGTCTTTGTCGTGGGTGAGGTTATTGGAAATAGACATGTGGTCAGCCACTGCATCGGTGAGGAGGTTGCTGACGGCATAAGTGCCATGGGCAGCACCGGCCAGTTCGCTCATAGCCGCTGCGCTGTCGAGGGCGCTGATCTGTGCATTGGTGGTGCCATTGACGGAAGTTCTGACAGCGTTGTCCACGAACTTCGCAGCATCCGAGGAAGCGTCTTCCAGGGCCTTGTCGAATACATCCGGCGTGATGACAGCTTTGCCGTACACATCTGCCACCTTCTGCAAAGAGGAGGTGACATTGAATTTATTCTCCGTGTTATCGGTAGTGAATTTCAGCAGGTTGTTGTCTGCGATGATATTTTCTGCTTTCCATTCGGCGCTGATAGTCGAATCACTTGCGCCGGCCAGGATCTTATAGGTCTCGCCTTTGACTGCGCCATCGATGTAGAGTTTGGATCCTTCAGCAATGGTTGCTGTTTTCACGTCGGAAATCGCTGCAGTTGCGTTGGCTCCTTTTACCTTCGTGCCATCGACCATGAGGAGGGAATTTTGGGCAAATGTAACGGATTTAGCATCTGGAGCATCACCAGCATTTTGCAAAGCACCATTGACAGTAAGAGAACCCGTTTCTCCCAGGGTTACATTCTTTCCGATATAAGCGGCTGCGGATACATCTTTCTCCCAAGTGAGACCGGTCTTGGCGAAAGCTTCATCTGCATCAGAAAGCTCAGCGCCTACAGAAATGCGGGAATTGTGGCCGGCTACCAGTGCGGTATTGAGGGTCACGCTATCCGCCTCTTCCTCGCCAACCAGAGCAAGGCCACTACCTTTGTCGACACTATCTGCATAAGCCGGATCCAGGAATACGATACCGCCTGCGATATCTTTGACCTTCAGTTCGCCAGCCTTGGCAGCGCTACCAATAGAGAGCACTTGGCCAGAGGTAATGGTTACTTTATCTGTTACTTCCGTTGCACCGGTGATGGCAGAGGATGCGCTTACCTCCATACTTTTCGTGGTCAGCTTAGCGCCTTCCTTGACATCTACAACGCCTTGGTTCAGGGTCACGCTCTTTGTGATTTCCGTCTGACCATTGACTTTCAGCGTGCTTTCGCCATTGAGGACAACATCACCTTTCAGTTTGTATTCCGTCTTCACATCCGAAACTGTATTACCGATGGTCAGCGTGCCATTGGCTGCCGTAGCGCCAGCTACCGTTCCAGTCGTGCCGATGACTACTTTGACATCAGTCTCGGTGTCTTTACCGTTTTCGTCAACGACTTTGACTACAGAGCCGCCAGCTGTGCCGCCCAGGGTCACTGCCTGGGCATTGGTGATGACTACGCCCATCTTTGCGCTAGGATCATCCGATTTCTTGAGGTCCAATGCTGCTACGCTGAACCCTTTGGCGGTCTGCTGTTCTACCGTGACGCCACCGACGTCCGTTCCATCCTTCACTTCCGTGCTGCCGATAAGAAGGTTCTTTTCGGCGGTCGCTTCGACTTTATCCAGCGTCACATCGGAAGCATTGTCTACGATGGTGTCGATATCCATGGTGCCGGTGGTTTCACCGGTTTCTTTCACCAGTTCACCCGTCATGACGAGTTCTGTAGCACTGCCTTCGGTCTGCACTTTCAAGGCGGCTTTGGCTGCATTGGCGTAAGCCAGCGTGTACTTCGCATCGGTGAGGCTCAGAGTGCCTGCGGTGTACGTGATGTTTTTAGCTTTTACAGCGCCGGAGTCCTGCGCCGCATCGGATGCAGCATAGGTATAAATCTGGTCAGACGTGGTGGAGAGGATACCGGTGCCTGCGATTTCCAGAGAGCCTTTGAGGGTAGAGCCGATATCCTTCTTCGTCAGCGTACCGCTGGAGAGGAGCACCTTGCCGGTCTCATCGGTCACAATGTTCCCGCCGATGGAGTATACCGTGTCACTGCCGCCGGAGAGAGTGATGGTGGTGCCATTAGCGGTGAGATCCTTATTGATGGTGGTATCGCCGGAGAAGGAAACCTTGGTGCCGGCATTGGCGGTCACATTGTTTGCAGTCAGCTTAGAGCCGGTAGCCGTGGTGACAGCAGCCTTGCCATTCACCGTAATGGTATCTGCCGTAACAGTAGCGCCAGACTGTACGGTCAGGCTGCCCGCTTTTTCCGGTACATTCACTTTACTCGTTGTGGATCCGCCAGGTGCCAATGCGTCAATAGTTCCCGCTTCCTGCGTATTCAAGGTCAGTGCTTTTACATTCAGCATCGCATCTTTAGAAACAACAGTGGTGCTATCAGATGCCCAAGCGGAATTGACATTCATAGTGCCGGCCTGTACATTCAGGTCACCATGATAATCGCTCATGCTACCATTGACAGTGAGCACGCCTTTTCCTGTTTTATTGATTACATTGCTATACTTAGCGCTAGTACCTGCCACAGTGCTGGCAATGGAATCTGTCAATGTGCCGGTTTCGCCATCCTGACCAATTTTCAATTCAGCACCATCGCTGATATTGAAATTGGCGGTAGACCATCTGTCCATAAAGAGGAAGCCGCCGCCGGTTTTATGATAATAGCCACCATACGAATCGCCGTAAGTACTATTGCCGGAAACCTTATTTCCACTATATGTCATATCTTTGGTTACATTGAAATTTGCAATGGCCTGGTAGTTATTAGTGGAATTGAGCGTAGCATCCATATAAATCGCGCCGCCCATAGAAGACGAGTCCTGGGACGCATTGGCTTCATTTCCGGTAAAACCAACATCATTTAAATCGACTTTAACCCCTTTGACCAGCATTGCGCCAGCTTTAGCAGAGGAATAGGTGTTAGCAACGTTTCCCGTAGTGGTAATTTTATTATTATTGAAATTAGAATCTGTAATCGTTACCTCACGCTGCGGCGCATCGGCAGTATGTGTATAGAAATAAACGGCACCGGAATTCGGACCATCACATTCAATTTCATTATTTTCGAAATCAGTATTTGTAATGGTTGTATTGCCCCAGAAAAAATGTCCATAATAAACCTTACCGGTCTTATCAACATTTTTACTGGTCTTTACTGCACTTCCAGTCGCAACAGTTTTATTATCCGGCCCAAGAGCAGTCCCCTTTGTCAGCACGCCTTTCTCAATAGTTGCATCGCTTTTATACGTATAGGTATCATCATTTAAATTTGCATTTGCTACTATCGGCGCGCCGGATACCAGCAAAGCAACCGCCATCAGCGCTGCAGATTTCTTAGAGATTTTCATACTTGTCCCCTCCATTGTAATTAACATAAAAAGGAAATTGGAACTCTCTCACCCAAAATCAAATTTTGGCCTTTCTTACCTATCTAAAAGAGTACCCCCCCCCCCCGCTTATAT
>CAVHZP010000204.1:0-4201 GCA_963640485.1 bacterium
AGGAATTTCCCGCGCATACCGAAGTATGTAAGGGGAATCCCGACGAAGTATTGCACCATCGGGCCAGAAAGTCAGATGAAAAGCGATTTAATCAGTGTTTCCTTAAGTACGTGCTTTGTGTGCATAGCGCGCATCGGTGAGATGTTCCGCTAGCCGGCTAGCAGCCAGTAGCTAGCCGCTAGGCGCTTCACCGACATGTACGCACTAGCCCTCCTTACCATATCCCTTCGTCTTATCGCCCCTCCTTGCATAAAATGCCGTCACCATATATACTAGAAAATAAATTTATATTTTCTATAAGGAGATGGATGTTTTGAATTTTGTTGACGCAGTTGTTGCCTTCTTGAACATCGGCATTTTCAGTACGCTGATCTGCCGCTTCACCGGAGCGAATATGGCCATGCTGGTATTCTGCTCGCTTCTCTACTTAGGCGCCGAGCCGGTAGAGACCATCGGGATCATGATGACCTACCTGGTATTCATGCGGCTCACCATTTACACCCAGAAGAGAAAGCTGAATTTCAAAAAGCTGCAGGTGTTCAAAGGGATGCGCGTATTCCTGCCGGTTCTTCTGATTGTTATTTCTATTTTCCTTTACCCCTTCGCTGCTATGGCAATCTTCCTCTTCCTCTTCATGGTGGAAATCCTGGCGCAGATCAAGAAGGACATCCCGGAAGAGAAACAGCTCACCAAGTCGCAGCTGATTTCCTACATCGCCACCGGCTCTGTGCTCACCACCCTTTCCATGGTGGCTGTGAAATTTATCCCGACTGACTGGTACTATGCCCTCGGCGGCGCTGTGGGCCTTGCGCTCTGCGGCTTCTTCTGGTGGCTTGGCCAGAACCGCGACCGCCTCTCTGATGCCTGGGATAAAATCGTGCTTCTCTCTTTCATTCCCCTGGGGCTCTTCGGCTTCGACATGGCCGACTGGCTCGATGACATGCGCCGCAGCGTGAACCGCACCCGCATCGCTTACAATTTCCCCTTTATTTTCCTGCCGGTCTTCTTCGTAGGTTTCCTGATGGCCAACCTGCTCTTCGGTGTCTTCTCCCTGTCGGGCATGTGCATCACCTTCTTCGGCGCCCTGGGACTTCGCCTCTTCGGCTACTATGAAATGTCCGGCAAAGGCAAGGCCAGCCTCATCGCCATCGGCATCACCGTGCTGGGCCTGTTCCTCCTCTTCCTCACTGCTCCTGAAGCTGTGGGCGTATCTAAACATGTGGATGCATTCCTCCCCACCAACTACTACGGCTTCCGCGGCCTCCTCAATATGTTCTAAGAAATGGCAAGTAAAAACCGCTGTGATTTTTTCACAGCGGTTTTTGTTTTGGAAATACGTAGTCGGTGGTCGGGATACGTTTACCTGATTCCCCATCATATCCGTGAACCGTTTACCGTGTCACTGTAGTCCGCACCAATAGCTCCACAGACAATCAGGTATCAGACCACGCCTACCTGTTTTCCCATAGCTATGAAGAAGCAGGCAAACGCGCTACGACTACCGACTACCGACTACTGGCTACTGGCTACTATTTCCTCTTCCCGAACCATTTTTCGAAAATCGTATCGTAGGTGCCGTTTTCTTTAAGCTCTTTCAGCGCTTTATTCACAGCGGCCTGCAGTTCTTTGTTTTCCTTCTTCACCGCGAAGACTTTGCCGCCGGCCTCTTTGACCGTACCGGTGACTTTGAGCTCTTTATCGCCGCCCTGTCTCAGGTAGTACAAGCCCACGGGCTTGTCAATGATGATGGCATCGATGGTCTTGGCCTGCAGCTCCATAAATGCCTGGGAATTGGAGTCCAGCTGCTTCACCTCGGCGGCTTTCACGTCCTGCGCCAGTTTCACCTGCTGGGTGCTCACCTGCACACCTACGGTCTTGCCTTTCAGGTCCGCCCAGTCATTGATGGAGTCATCGTCTTTGCGGATGATAATGATGAAACCATTCTCTGTGAAATACAAATCCGAGAAGGCCACCTGCTTCTCTCTTTCCGGTGTGGCATCGAGACCGGCGGCAATGAGATCGATCTGTCCCGACTGCACAGCAGGAATCAGCGCATCAAAGCCCATGGATTTGAATTCCATCTGGCTCCCCATCTGCTTGATCACCGCGTCTGCCAGGTCCAGGTCAAAGCCTACATACCGGCCATCTTTCGTGAATTCAAATGGCGGGAAGGTAGTCTCCGAGCCCACGCGGATCACCGAAGGAATCCCGGCGCCGGACTTCGCCTGTGCGCTCTTCGTATCATTGCCGCAGCCTGCCCCCAGAAAAGCAGCGGTAAGCATGAGCGCTCCCATAAGAAATCTTTTTGTTCTATTCATCCCATTCATCTCCATAATTCTATGAAACATTCTCATTATGAATATAGGGTTATAGTATCAAATTTATATATTTTGTGTCAAACGCGATGATTTACGCTGGAGATTTAGTAATTAGTAATCAGTGGTCAGTGATCAGTGCGCATTTGGCTTTAGAGACAGCGATCATCCCTCGGGCTATCGCGGAATAGATCCTTCGACTACGCTCAGGATGACGGTATGATGCTAGGGAACCACTGATTACTAACCAGATAGCGTAATGCATTGAGACTTGCGTCCTGACTACTGACCACTGATTACTGATTACTAAACCCAAAAAGCCGCGAATGAATGATCACTCGCAGCTTTTCTCGAATTACTTTTCCAGTTCTTTTGTAATTTTTTCCAGCGCCATTTCCAGCGTATGCCATCCCAGGGTGGCGCATTTCACACGGACGGGCATCTTGGAGATGTCTTTCAGTGTGATGGCGGCTTCCAGTTCTTCCAGGGTTTCTTCGTCGGTGACTTTTCCGCGAATCATGTCCAGGAAGAGGCGGCACAGGCGGAGGGCTTCCTCCACGCTGCGTTCCTGCAAAAGTTCTGCCATCATGGCGGTGGAAGCCTGGCTGATGGCGCAGCCGGTGCCGGTGTAAGCCAGGTCTTTGATAATGCCGTCCTCAATCTTCACTTCGATGTCGATATCATCACCGCAGCTGGGATTGTGGCCGTGCTCATGGACCGTGGGGCACTCCAGTTTTCTTTTATTGCTCTTATCCTTGTTATATTCCAGGATCAGGTCGGTGTACAGTTGTTTCAGTTCCATCAGTCATCGTACCCCATGACTTTCCGCACGCCTTTGAGTTTTTCCAGGAAATAGTCCACTTCTTCTTCGGTGTTGTAGAAATAGAAGCTGGCGCGGCAAGACGCATTGATGCCAAGGTAAATGTGCAAAGGCTGAGCGCAGTGGTGACCGGTGCGGATGCAAATGCCTTCAGCAGAAAGAATCTGCGCCACATCGTGCGGATGTACGCCTTCTACTTCGAAAGCCACGAGGCCTTCTTTTTCTTCCGGGTTGGTGGGTCCGATGATGTGAATGAAGGGCAGCTTCTGCATGCCTTCGAGGCAACGTGCCACCAGGCGCTTTTCCTGGGCTTTGATTTCATCGAAACCAATGGCTTCAATGTATTTGATGGCTGCTACGAGGCCTACCGCCCCTTCCACGTACTGGGTTCCTGCTTCAAATTTTGCCGGCAGCTCTGCGTAAGTGGTTTCCTGTTCGTGCACGTCTTCGATCATGTCGCCGCCCATGAGGAATGGCTCCATGTCGTTTAAAAGCTCTTCTTTGCCATAGAGGACACCGATGCCTCCCATGGAGCACATCTTGTGGCCAGAGAAAGCGAAGAAATCGCAGTCCAGGTCCTGCACGTCCACTTTCTTGTGGGGCGTGGACTGAGCGCCGTCCAGTACAACGATAGCGCCATGAGCGTGGGCTCTCTGAATCAACGGTTTCGGGTCAAAGTCGATGCCCAGCACATTGGATACCTGGGCGAAGGCGAAAATTTTCACCTTCGGATCATCGATTTTTGCCAGCTCTTCTTTCGGGAAATGGCCGGTTTCTTTGTCTACATAGATATAGTCCAGCACAGCGCCGGTCTTTGCCGCCACCCTCTGCCAGGTCACCAGGTTCGAGTGGTGCTCGGCGATGCTGATGAGGATATGATCCCCCGGCTGCAGATGGGTTTCCCCATAGGAGCGGGCGATGATATTCAAAGACTCGCTGGTATTTCTGGTATAAATGATTTCTCTTTCGCTCCGGGCATGGATGAAGTCCTTCACCACTTCCTTCGAGGTGTCGTAGGCTTCCGATGCGGAAATCGCGAAAATGTGCGCCCCTCTGTGGGGATTCC
>CAVHZP010000205.1:0-4171 GCA_963640485.1 bacterium
GCGCGCTGCGCTTTCTTCTTCTCTTCCAGCACGCCCAGCCCTTTCACTACGCCGTCAATGATGGCCTCGGGGCGGGCGGCGCAGCCGGGGACGTAGACGTCTACGGGGATCGCTTTGTCCATGCCGCCGAGCATGTTGTAACATTCGCGGAAGACGCCGCCGGTGCAGGCGCAGGTGCCTACGGCGATGACCACTTTCGGCTCCGGCATCTGTTCGTAAATCTGGCGCACCACCGGAAGGTTTTGCGCGTTCACGCCGCCGGTGACGAGGAAGATGTCGGCGTGCTTCGGGTCGCCGGTATTTACAATGCCAAAACGCTCTACGTCGTAGAGCGGTGTCAGACAGGCCAAGACTTCGATGTCGCATCCATTGCAGGAGGAGCCATCGTAATGAATCAGCCACGGCGATTTCTTTTCAAAACTCATATTTTCCTCCTTTGGGGTCAAGGGATAAGTGATTAGGGATAAGGGATAAGGACACGCGTACCTGCTTTGTCATAGCGAGGAGCTATCAGCTTGGAGCCGGTAAGCTCGCCCCACAAGACAAATACCATTATGTTAAGGAATTTAAATACCATCAGTCAGAATCGTTATGTCCTCAAAACTACAAGGGGCGACGCTTTTAATGCCCGTGTAACATGGAGCATTTCCATTTCCCGCTACCATAAGCAAGTCGGATTACGATTACACGGTAAACGATTCACGGCTACAATGGGTAAGCAGTCAAATGCGCCTTATCCCTTATCCCCTATCCCTTTCAGTTAAAGTACATCAGGAACGCAATATTCAAGAACCCTGCCATGAGGCCCACCATCCAGGTGGAGGCGAGCATGCGCTCCCATTTGATGCGGGCGCAGCAGTTGTCGATGAGGATTTCTGCGAAGAATACGATTTCACAAACGATGAAGCCCAGAACCCAGGTCCACAGGGAGTCGGAGGCGAAGAAGAGCATCACCAGGCCGAAGAGGAATACATTTTCGTACCAGTGCGCCAGTTCCACGATGGCGAGCGTGCGGCCGGTGATTTCTGTGGTGACGCCGCCGATGAGTTCCTGGTGGGCTTCGTGGGACATAGAAATATCGAATGGAGATTTCCTGAATTTAATAAGAAGGATGAAGCAGAGGCCGGCGAAGATGCCGGGCATGCGGAGGATATTCATGTGGGAGCTGGCAGCGAGATCGCCGACGGAGAAGCTGCCGCTGGCGAGGTAGAAGCCCAATGGCACCATGAGGAGCATAGGCTCGTAAGCCATGGTCTGCACCAGTTCGCGTTCGGCGCCCACCTGGCTGTACGGCGAGTTCACGGCGTAGGCAGCGATGATGAGGCACACGCTGGCCATGGTGAGAGTGAAGACGGCGAGAAGGATATCGCCCTGGGCGAAGAAGATGGCGCCGGTCAGCACCACGAAGAGAAGGAAGCCGAAGACGTAGAAGCCTTCCGCTTTATTGACCGACATGGCTTCCTTGTCCCACAGTTTCGTGAAATCATAGAATGGCTGCAGCAGCGGCGGGCCGGCGCGGCGCTGCATGCGGGCGGAAATTTTCCGATCCATCCCCGCCAGGAGTCCGCCAAGGAGCGGCGCCAGGAGGATGTAGAGAAGTCCTCCGGCGATATGCATGATGTAATCAGACATGGAAGACACCTCCTGCCGTGAGGGACAGCTCCATGAGCACGCAGGCCATGGCGGCTGTGTAGCCCCAAAGTTTCATTTTATCTTCGCCAAACCAGGTTTCCAGATACCAGTTGCGAAGGGACACCGGCACCACGTGACCCGCAGCGCCGCGGTATTCCGTATCGTGGCCCAGGTTTTCACCGGCCAGGTTCGTGATGACCTGTCGTTTCTGCCGGGTCTTGCCGAAGCGGAGGGGCAGAATGATGAGAAGAAATACGAGAAGCGACATGATCCACAGGTTGCTCTGGGCGATGACTTCCGCGGTGGCGTGATAGGTCAGCGCCAGGTACGGGATGACCATGTATTCAGAAATCACAGGGAAGAGCACGCAGACTACAAGCGTCAGCGCCGCCAATGTCTTGAGCGCCGTCCACTCTACGCCAAGGATACCCACTTCGCGGTTTTCGTTGGTGGGAATGAAGGTGGTGATTTTCCCGAGCCACTTGGTCCAGTAGAAAAGCGTTGTCGCCGAGCCATAGACCAGGACGAGAAGCAAGAGCGGCTGCCCGGCATCTACGAAGGCTTTCATGGCCGCCCATTTGGAAATCAGCATGCCGAACGGCGCGAGGAACATGCCGCAGATGCCGATCACCATGCAGAGCGACAGGCGGGGCATGGAATTAAAAACGCCATCGAAGCTTTCCAGGTTGCGGCTGCCCAGCTGCTGTTCCGCGGTGCCCACGGTGAGGAAGAGGAGACTCTTCGCCACCGCGTGGAAAATAATAATCATGATCGCCGTCCACGCCGCTTCATAGGAACCGGTACCGGCGCAGCAGACGATGAGGCCCAGGTTAGAAATCGTGGAGTACGCGAGCACCTTCTTGCCGTCGGACTGAGAAATCGCAGCGCAGGAAGCGAAGAAGAAGGTGATGCCACCCACCAGCATGGCCATGGTGCCCACGTGGTTCGCGCCCAAGACCGGGGTCAGCTTCACGATGAGGAAGACGCCCGCCTTAACCATGGTAGACGAGTGGAGCAGTGCAGATGTCGGCGTAGGTGCTACCATGGCGCCCAGGAGCCAACCGGAGAACGGCATCATCGCCGATTTCGTAAATCCGCAGAAGACCAGCAGCGCTACCGCCAGCTCTACATTCACCTGGCTGCGCCCCAGGTTCACCAGCATGGAAAGTTCCACAGTGTAATGATTTTCCCCCAGCCACACGATGGCGAGAGCAAAGGCGAGGCCGCCCAGAAGATTCATCCACAGGGCCTTGCAGGAATTGTGAATCGCATCATTGGTGCGGGAGTATCCGATCAAAAGGAAGGAGCAGAGACTCGTGATTTCCCAGAAGGTGTACATATAGAGAAGATTGTTCGACATGACCAGGCCGAACATAGCCGCCAGGAAGAGGAAGACGATGAAGAAAAAGAATCCCCGGTTGTCCGCCACGCCCACGTGCTTGCGATGGTACTGCGCCATGTAGCCCAGGGAGTACACCGCGATGAGGCCGCCGATGATGCCGGCGATCAGGATGATGATGAGGGAGAAATTATCGATGATGAAATCCCAGGACACATAGATCTTATCGCCCATGTGATACTCGAAGGCGGCGATGATAAGAAATTGGAAGAGCCCCAATGCCCCGATGCTGTAGCGCTTGAACTTGCGGGCGTAGTACAAGACCGTGAGCACAGCCAGCGCGTCCACGCCCATCATGAGCATCTTCATCCACTCACCGCCGAGGGAAAACTTCTGCGGCATGTCGAAGAACGCCACCGCCACCGCTACCGACAGCACCATCATGGTCGCCGAAGAAAACTTCACCAGCGTCGTGCGGAAAGCAGCGTTCTTATTGAAGAGCAGCACCACCGCTGTCACCAGTGGCAGGAAAAAGAGCAGCAAAGGAAGTATCATAGCATCGACCTCGTTCTTTTAGTTTGATTTACGCTAGGGGGGTAGTAGTCGGTGGTCGGTAGTCGGGGCGCGTTTGACGCCATTCACACATAGCGGCTCCCCACTATATGCGAATAGCACCAAATGCGAACCGATTACCGACTACCGACTACCGACTACGAAACCAACAGCGGAAACAACCGCAAATTTCACGAAAAGGTAATAAGAATTATTTTATACTATTTATAAGCACATTCCTATATAGAAATTTCTTTTTCGAAATCATGCACGTCTTTTAATTTTGAAGTGTATGCTATAGGAATGTATGTTGCTTATAAGATATACTTTATAACAAAAAACGCATAGATGCAAGGGCTGGGGGAAATTTTTGCAAAATAAAAAACTGCATGGGGAGATGCAGTTTTAAACGCTGGTGGGTTAGTAATCAGTGGTCAGTGATCAGTAGTCGGGAGTTGAATGCAGTTGGAGAGCATCAGGCCAGCAGGAGTTGGTGATTTTGTAGTCGGTAGTCAGTAGTCGGTAGTCAGGACGCATTTTGCAGTAGCGGCAGTAAGCATGCTGGCGGTTATGGTGATAGGTGGCGCCAACCTTACGCGAGTCGCCCCTTGGAGAAGGGGCCGCCCAATAGGGCGGGATGGAATGCGC
>CAVHZP010000206.1:0-4123 GCA_963640485.1 bacterium
CAAAAGGAGAATAACAATGCTTGAAAAACTCGAAAAGAAAGTCCTCGAACACGCCAATGGTGGCAAGGGCCACTTGATCTTAGAACCCATCGCCGTACCGGAAATCTGGAAAGATAAATGCCGCCTCTACGTGAAAGCCACGCTGGAAAAAGGCTGCTCCATGGGCGTCCACCAGCACCAGGGCGACGGCGAAGTGTACTACATCATTTCCGGCAAAGGCCTCTACACTGACAACGACGAGACCTACGAAATGGGCCCTGGCGACGCCGCCTTCTGCCGAAACGGCAACCGCCACGGCATCGAGAACATCGGGGAAGAGGATCTCGTGTTCATGGGACTGATTATGTACGATAAGAAATAAGGGATAAGGGATAAGGGATAGGGGATAAGGGATAAGGGATAGGGGATAAGGGATAGGGGATAAGGGATAGGGGATAAGGGATAAGGGGTGGTGCGCCGCATCAAATTAGAAAGCGGCGCGAGTTTTGGAATCGGGACGCGCGTACCTCTTGCGACCGCTTTCTTGCTATGTATCACTATCCTCAAAAGCGTCGCCCCTTGGAGAAGGGGCCGCCCAATAGGGCGGGATGGAATGCGCCAAAGGCGCATAATGTGCAATAGCGAAAAGCATGCCCGCTGCCATCGGCGCTAAACGCGGCCCGACTACCGACCACCGACTACCGACTACTAACCCTCTAGCCCAAATCCCCGAAATTCACGACGCCCACGTCCTTCTCCTCCAGCGCCGAGAGCACCTTCTTGGAAAGGATCGCCTGCATCTCTGCCTCGAAGTCGTGCTCCCAGGCGCAGTCCTTGATGAGCTTCTTATTATCCGTACCGGGGTGCATCATCACTTCCGTGGTGCCGGGTTTTATATGTCTGATGATATCCAGGAAATGGCCCTCGTGCACCGCCTCACCGGCCACGATGCCGGCGAAATGGTCAGGCATCACGAAATGCCGCCGCTTCGCCTTCCACTCCGACATTTCCGCCAGCGTGAAAAGCCCCAGCCGTCCCACCAGCTGCCCCAGGCCTTCGAAGGCCGTGAAGAGTGGCGTGTGGGAAATGCGGACCCGCCGCACCCCTGCCGCTTCCGCCGCGTCGAGGGCGCAATCGATCACCCCCGGCAGCATGTGCATGTGCTGATGGCTGTCCACGTGGGTCAGCGCAAGGCCGGTCTTCTTCATCTTCTCCGCCTGCGCCAGAAGCTCCCGCCGGACCTCCGCCATGGACACCTTGCCCGCCAGGAAATGTTTCACAAACTCCACGTAATTATCCAGGAACACCCCCTCTTTCGTTACCAAAGAAGGAATCTCCGCCGGATCGCACACAGGAAATCCATTCACCAGCGTCAAATGGATCCCCACCCCCAAAGCTGGGTGCGAGCGCGCCACGTCCACCGCGTCATCGAAAGCCTTCCCGCCGGGCATCAAAGTCGCCGACCGGAGACACCCCGCCTCCACACACCGCGCCACCGCGGCGTTAATGAGCGCATGCCGTCCGAAATCATCGGCATTCACCAAAATCTGATATGTTTTCGCCATTTCTGAAACCTCTACGCTACGCTCTCTCCAAAGCGTGAATAAACTATTCATCATTATAGCACAGGCGGGAAAAAGGGATAAGAGAGCTGGTGCTGCTGCCTCACACAAGCCCTCTTCCTTGAAGAGGGTGCCCGTAGGGCGGGTGATGGCCTTGCGCCACTAGCGCTAGTGCTGCTCCCGCCAGTGCGAACATATCGCTGTAGCTCCTAGCTGCTAGCTGCTGGCTTCTAGCCGGCTGGCGGAACATTGTCACAAGCGCAAAGTGCGTCCCGCGATGAACGGAAGTGAGAAATATTTTACTTACCGCTAATTGGGAGGCTTTGTGCGAATAGCGCTATTGGCAAGTTGGTGCAGTAGCCGGCTAGCAGCCAGCAGCCAGCAGCTAGGAGCCTCCCCGACATGTTTGCACTGGCGGGAGCAGCACTAGCCCACCAAAAAAGCCGAGCTCCCCACTCGGCTTTTTTATTTCTTATTTCAATACCAGCACATCAGGAGTCAATTTCTTATTGAAATAGGACTCACAAGCCTTCTTGAACGCGCGCTCTGTGCTCGACGTGCCTGCTGCATTTTCCTTCACAGACATCTGGTTGAAGAACACATAGCGATCCTGGTCCGTAGAGTACACGATGGTGGTGAAGAGGACAGTGACCTCATACTTCGAACCCGTCCAGGACATCCACGCTACCTTCTCCTTCTCATCGGTGATGCGGGCATTGCAGAAAACCACATACTTCACGCCCAGATCCTCGGCGATGGCCTTGAGATCCGCCTTCTTCGGCAGGAACCCTACGCTGGTCTTATTATCGTCCGGCACCACGCCATTCTCGATCATGTACTGCTCCATAGCCATCTGCGCCTGCACAGAGTCGATGAATTGGAACTGATAATGCGCCAGCGTCTTCTGCAGCCCCGCATTCATTTTTCCTTCCGCCTCCGTGATGTCGCTCACGCAACTCGGATTCACCCAGACCATAGAAGCCGCCGACTCCCCGGCCGCCCGCGCCGTGCCCACGCACAGCATCATGAACATCGCACTCAGAAATAAAATGATTTTCTTCATACCTACGCCTCCCTGTTGAAGAAATATAAACTCTCTGACCTAACTATACACCCTTAGAGCGTGATGGAGCAAGGGGCGACAAGGGATAAGGGATAGGGGATAGGGGATAAGGGATAAGGGATAAGGGCGCGCGTACCGACCTCCTTACATAAGCCCTCTTCCCTGAAGAGGGTGCCCGCAGGGCGGGTGATGCTTTCGTGAAAGTAGTCGGTGGTCGGTAGTCAGGACGCATTTAGCGCTAGTGCATACGCAGCGATGCCACCGCCATCGATTTTGTAGTCGGTGGTCGGTGGTCGGTAGTCGGACTCGTTTACCGATTTCAAAATGGCGGCGCTTCTTAATTTGTGCGCCGCACTCCGCTCAAGCCCTCTTCTCTGAAGAGGGTGCCCGTAGGGCGGGTGATGCTTCCTCAATGTGACCTCCTTCCCCTGGAAGGAGGGCGACGGCCTTGGCCGTGGAGGTTGGCCTTCCGCGAAACGGCAGACGTCAGACCGTCAGACATCAGACGCTCGCGTACCTGCTGCCCCACTACCGTGAACCGTTCACCGTGTAACCGTAATCCGTTCCATTTCCCGCTATCATAAACACCCCCAGCAACGGTTATACAGTAAACAATTCACGGCCACAATGGAAAAGCAGCCAAACGCGAACCGACTACTGACCACTGACTACCGACTACTAAACCACTACCGTCTCGCGGACAAACCTTCCCACTTCTGATCCTTCTCAGACAAATTGATCGGCGTCCCATCGTCTAGTGCGTAGCCCTCGCCCGACGGCGTGCCGTGGTACTCACCCGTCAAATGCGGCCACACGATGCCGATGGCGGGATCGTTCCACGCCAGGCCCCCTTCGTCATTGGGATGCCAGAAATCATTCACCTTGTAGCAGAACTCCGCCACCTCCGACAACACCAGGAAGCCATGAGCGAAGCCTTCGGGGATGAGGAACTGCTTCTTATTCTCCTCCGACAGCTCCACGCCATACCATTTCCCGTAAGTCGCCGAACCGGCCCGCAGATCCACCGCCACGTCGAAGACGCAGCCCTTCACCGCCCGCACCAGCTTGCACTGGGGGAAATTCTTCTGGAAATGCAATCCACGAAGCACGCCCTTCACCGACATGCTCTGGTTATCCTGCACGAAATCCACATGGATCCCCGCCTCTTCCATGTCCCTTTTGTTATAGGTCTCCATGAAATACCCGCGGCCATCTCCATGCACCGCCGGCTCGATGAGACAAAGCCCCTCGATGCCGCCTACGTTCTTTGTTACTTTGATCTGGCCCATTGTATATCTCCTTTTTAGTTGATACCGCCAATGCATACATGTTGATGAAGCTCCTAGCTGCTGGCTACTGGCTTCTAGCCGGCTAGCAGCTAGCAGCCAGTAGCTAGGAGCGACGCCACCCTGTACGCACTAGCGGCAGCACTACCCCTCTATCTCTTTCAAATACCTCTCCAGTGCATCCTGCCACATGGGCAGCCGGTGGAAGCCCGCCTTGTCCAGGCTCTTCTTGC